>NZ_JBVJMN010000013.1:30472-147669 GCF_055584185.1 Streptomyces sp. NPDC104202
ACCACCGGCGGTAACGAGACCACGGGTGGCAACGAGACCACCGGCGGTAACGAGACCACGGGTGGCAACGAGACCACCGGCGGTAACGAGACCACGGGTGGCAACGAGACCACCGGCGGTAACGAGACCACCGGCGGTAACGAGACCACGGGTGGTAACGAGACCACGGGTGGCAACGAGACCACCGGCGGTAACGAGACCACCGGCGGCAACGAGACCACCGGCGGCAACTCCGGCTCGAACGGCAGCTCCGGTTCGAACGGCAACGGCGGCAACTCGGCCACCGGCGGCAACGGCTCCGGCGCCGGCGGTTCGGCGTCCACCGGCGGCTCCACCTCCACCACCGGTGGCGGTTCGTCGACCGACGGCGGCGCCGGCACCTGCACCGTCGACCTCGACGGCGCCGAGTGCGTGGACACCGACACCAACAACCCGGACACCAACAACGCCGGCTCGCAGCCCGTGCAGCAGGGCCAGGCGAAGGAGGAGCTCGCCGAGACCGGTGCGGCCGAGACCTCGTTCCTGGTCATCGGTGCCGCGACGATGATCGCCGGCGGCATCGGCTTCCGCATGCTGCCGCGCCTCGTCGCCGGTGGCCGCACGGCCGCCTGACGCACCCGCGTCCGCGCGGACCGCGCATGACGAAGGGCCGGGGAGCCTCGCTCCCCGGCCCTTCGTGTGGTTCCGGCTCGTACGGGCCCCGTGGGCCCTTCCGGATCAGACCGTCCGGACGGCCGCGAGCAGCGCGATGGCCGCCAGCAGCGCGATCGCCAGCGTCAGCAGCATCGCGGGCGACGGACCCTGGGGGGTCAGTCGCTCCCGGTTCGCGCGGCAGACGGGGCAGCGGCCCTCGGCGACCGGGGCCGCGCAGTTGGCGCACACCAGTCGGTCGTAGGTCATGCGCTCTCCTCCTCCCGCACTGGGGTACACAACAGGACAACGTCCGGTGGGACCCGGACGTTCCCCCTACCACTGTGCCAGCTCCACGGCGTTTCGGCGCGCCCCACCGGTACGTCCCCGTTCCGCCGGAAGCGCGAAAAGGATAAAGCACGCAAGCCAGGACCGCGACTGCGCGGGCCTTCCCCGGTCGCGTAAGGTCACGCTCACCTACTCCCGGCCGACCGTGGTGCATCCGTGATCCGATTCGACAACGTCTCCAAGTCCTATCCGAAGCAGAGCCGCCCCGCCCTCCGGGACGTCTCCCTGGAGATCGAGAAGGGGGAGTTCGTCTTCCTCGTCGGTTCCTCCGGCTCCGGAAAGTCGACTTTCCTGCGACTGCTCCTGCGTGAGGAGCGCGCCAGCCAGGGCCAGGTGCACGTCCTCGGCAAGGACCTGGCCCGGCTCTCCAACTGGAAGGTGCCGCAGATGCGGCGCCAGCTGGGCACCGTCTTCCAGGACTTCCGCCTGCTGCCCAACAAGACCGTCGCCGAGAACGTGGCCTTCGCCCAGGAGGTCATCGGCAAGCCCCGCGGAGAGATCCGCAAGGCGGTGCCGCAGGTGCTCGACCTCGTCGGGCTCGGCGGCAAGGAGGACCGGATGCCGGGCGAGCTGTCGGGCGGTGAGCAGCAGCGCGTCGCGATCGCCCGTGCCTTCGTCAACCGCCCGATGCTGCTGATCGCCGACGAGCCCACCGGCAACCTCGACCCGCAGACCTCCGTCGGCATCATGAAGCTGCTCGACCGGATCAACAGGACAGGGACCACCGTCGTCATGGCGACCCACGACCAGAACATCGTCGACCAGATGCGCAAGCGCGTCATCGAGCTCGAAAAGGGCCGCCTCGTCCGCGACCAGGCGCGCGGCGTCTACGGATACCAGCACTGAGCCTGTAGCGAGTAGGAGAAAGCAGACCCATGCGCGCTCAGTTCGTGCTTTCCGAGATCGGCGTCGGTCTCCGGCGCAACCTCACGATGACCTTCGCGGTCATCGTCTCCGTGGCCCTCTCGCTCGCCCTGTTCGGCGGCGCGCTGCTCATGCGCGAGCAGGTCAGCACGATGAAGGACTACTGGTACGACAAGGTCAACGTCTCGATCTTCCTCTGCAACAAGACCGACGCGGCCACCGCGCCCAAGTGCTCCAAGGGCGCGGTCACCGGTCAGCAGAAGGAGCAGATCGAGGCCGACCTGAAGAAGATGGACATCGTGGAGGACGTCCACCACGAGTCGGCCGACGAGGCGTTCAAGCACTACAAGGAGCAGTACAGCGACACCGCCATCGCCTCCGTCATCACGCCGGACCAGATGCAGGAGTCGTTCCGGGTCAAGCTCAAGGACCCGGAGAAGTACAAGGTGGTCGCCACGGCCTTCGCGGGCCGGGACGGCGTCGAGTCGGTCCAGGACCAGCGGAACATCCTGCAGAACCTCTTCGACCTGATGAACGGCATGAACATCGCCGCGCTCGGCGTCATGGGCCTGATGCTGATCATCGCGCTGATGCTGATCGTCAACACCGTCCGCGTCTCGGCGTTCAGCCGGCGCCGCGAGACCGGCATCATGCGGCTCGTCGGCGCGTCCAGCTTCTACATCCAGATGCCGTTCATCATGGAGGCCGCGTTCGCCGGACTCCTCGGCGGTGCCGTCGCCTGCGTCCTGCTGCTCGTCGGCCGGTACTTCCTGATCGACCACGGCATCGCGCTCGCCGACAAGATGCAGCTGGTCAACTTCATCGGCTGGGACGCCGTCCTCGCCAAGCTGCCGCTGGTGATCGCCATCGGGCTCATCATGCCCGCCGTGGCCGCCTTCATCGCGCTGCGCAAGTACCTCAAGGTGTGAGAAGTCACGTCTGACGGTCCGTGGCGTCGTACGGCCAAAGCCCGTGCGGCGCCACCGCCTTGTCCTAGAGTGGGCGGCATGCCGGCCGGCACCGACCATCTCTGTATCCGGCCCCGCGGACTGGTCCGTGGGGCCGTTCTGACGTTGGTCTTCACCGGCGTCCTCGCCACGGCCGCCGCCACCGGCGCCCTGCCGCGGCAGGAGGCCGAGGGAGCGCAGGCGTCCGCCGCGCGGCCCGCGGCCCGCGGGGGAGGCGATCCGCAGACCGTCGACAGCGCCGCGCTCAGCAGGGCCGCCGCCGCGGCCATGGCCGACGGGAAGTCGGGCAAGCAGGCCGCGGAGGAGTTCGTCAGCCGCAGCGGCGACCGCTGGGGCGCGGTGTACGACAAGAGGGAGTACGCCGAGTTCGAGCGGTCCCTCGACGGCTCCTACACCGGAGTGGGGCTCTCGGCGGGCCGGGCCGGCGCGAAGGGCGTCCGCGTGACCCGGGTCCAGGAGGGCGGCCCGGCGGCCCGGGCCGGACTGCGGGCCGGGGACCGGCTCGTCGCCGTCGACGGCCGCGCGGTCGAGGGACTCTCCGTCTCCGAGGTGGTCTCCCTGCTGCGCGGCGAGGGCGTGCCCGGCTCGTCCGTCGTCCTCCGCCTGGAGCGGGGCCGCGCCGCCTGGACGCAGACGCTGCGCCGGGCGCGGCTGGCGACCGACCCGGTGACCGTCCGGCGGCTCGACGACGGCACCGTGCTGATCCGGGTCGCCGCCTTCACCAAGGGCGCGGGCACGCGCGTGCGGGACGCGGTACGGGCCGCCCCGGCCGGCGCGGGCGTCCTCCTGGACCTGCGGGGCAACGCGGGCGGGCTCGTCGCCGAGGCCGCCGTCGCCGCCTCGGCGTTCCTGGACGGCGGGCTGGTCGCCACGTACGACGTGAAGGGCGAGGAGCGGGCGGTGTACGCGGAGGGCGGCGGCGACACGGCGCGGCCCCTGGTGGCGCTGATCGACGGCGGCACCATGAGCGCGGCCGAGCTCCTCACCGGCGCCCTTCAGGACCGGGGCCGGGCGGTGACGGTCGGCTCGCGCACCTTCGGCAAGGGGTCGGTCCAGATGCCGAGCACCCTGCCGGACGGCTCCGTCGCCGAGCTGACCGTCGGGCACTACCGCACTCCGGCCGGTCACGCGGTCGACGGCAACGGCATCACGCCGGACCTGGCGGCGGGCGAGCGGGCCGAGGAACGGGCCCGGACGGTATTGAGTGGCCTCGGAGGGGGCTCGTAGTGCGAAAATGACCGCACTATGGCAAAGGGACTCGTGAACGTGCAGGGCAAGCCTGCCAAGAAGACACAGGACAAGGCGCCCGAGCGCAAGCTGATCGCGCAGAACAAGAAGGCGCGCCACGACTACCACATCATCGACACCTACGAGTGCGGTGTGGTGCTCATGGGCACCGAGGTGAAGTCGCTGAGGATGGGCCGGGCGTCGCTCGTGGACGGCTTCGTCCAGATCGACGACCACGAGGCGTGGCTGCACAACATCCACGTCCCCGAGTACATGCAGGGCAGCTGGACCAACCACTCGGCGAAGCGGAAGCGCAAGCTGCTGCTGCACCGGGCGGAGATCGACAAGCTGGAGTCGAAGGCGCAGGAGACGGGTCACACGATCGTGCCCCTCGCCCTGTACTTCCTGGGCGGCCGGGTGAAGTGCGAGATCGCGCTCGCCAAGGGCAAGAAGGAGTACGACAAGCGCCAGACCCTGCGGGAGAAGCAGGACACGCGCGAGACGAACCGGGCCATCGCGGCGGCGAAGCGGAAGCAGCGGGCGGCCCAGTCCGCCTAGCGCCGGTTATACGCTGGCGACGGCGCCCGTCGGTCACGTACGATGGGACCTGCACCCCGGTGAGGGTGCGCCTTTTGAAAAAACAACATGGGGATGATCGGTTTCGACAGCGGATGTCGAAGCAGTGGGAAGCGTGTCGAGGAAGCGGCAATGATCTCGTAAACCATATGTCGCAACCAATAATCGCCAACTCCAAGAGCGATAACTCCCGCTTCGCCCTCGCTGCCTAATTTTAGGTAACGAACAGAAGCCTCTGTGAGGAGCGTCAGCCCGGGGGTGGTCCCGACCCGGATCCTGGCGTCATTAAGGGATCTAAACCTCCAGCCCCGGTCACGGGGGTCGGAGGGAAATCAAACAGTGGCTGAGCCCGTTCCGGACTTGTCTGGGTGATCCGGAGGGCTGAGAAACTCGTACCAGACTGCACACGGAGAAGCCCTGATTCTGCACCGTTGGACGCGGGTTCGATTCCCGCCATCTCCACTCATCCCATGTGGGCGAAGGCCCGGCAGTCATCACGACTGCCGGGCCTTCGTCATGCCCGGACGCGCCGCCCGGCCCCCGCTCCCGGCCTCAAGCCCCGGTGCGGGGCCGGCCCACGCCGGTCGCCGCGCACAGGGCGAGGGCCAGGGCCGCCGCGGCCGTCGGCAGGAGGAACCCGAAGGCGGGGAAGGGCGCGTGGTCGGCGGCCCAGCCGCCCGCGGCGGAGCCCGCCGAGACGCCCGCCAGGAGAGCCGTCACAGCCAGCGTCATCCCCTCGTTGAGCTGCGAATCCGGCGTGAGGCGCTGCACCAGCGCCATGCCCGTGACCATCGTCGGCGCGGTCGCCATGCCCGCCACGAGGAGACCGGCGGCGAGCGCCGCGAGGGAGCCGGTCGAGGCCGCGAGCAGCGGCATCGCCATCAGCAGCGTCATCGCCGCGAGGCACGTGCGCAGGCGGGCGGAGCGGCGGGCGCGGCCGTAGAGGAGCCCCGCCGCGCAGGAGCCCGCGGCCTGGAGGGCGAGCACGGGGCCGGCGACGGGCCCGTCCACGAACGCGAGGGCCACCACCTCCATGGCGCCGAACACCGCCCCGGTGGCCAGGAAGACCGCGAGGAGCGGCGCCATGCCCGGGGCGCGCAGCGGCGAGCCGTGGGAGGTGCGCCCGGCGACGGGCGGCTCGGTGGAGCGCTGCGCCGCGAAGAGCAGGATCCCGCCGAGGCTCAGCGCGGCCGCGACGAGGGTGCCCGCCTCGGGGAACAGGACCGTGCAGAGGAACACGGAGAGGACCGGGCCGAGCATGAAGCAGAGCTCGTCGGCGGCCTGCTCGAAGGAGTTGGCGGTGTGCAGGGCGGCCGCGTCGCCCCGCAGGAGACGCGCCCAGCGGGCCCGGGACATCCCGCCCGTGTTCGGCAGGGTGGCGGTCAGCGCGGTGACGAGGAACAGCGTCCAGGCCGGCGCCCGCTCGTGGACGCAGACGACCAGGACCACCCGCCCCAGGACCGCGTGGAAGGTCGCCGGGACCGCGACCCGGGCCTGGCCGTGCCGGTCGACGAGCCGGGCGATCCACGGGCCGGCCACCGCCCCGGCGGCCAGCCCGGCGGCGGTCACCGCGCCGGCCAGGGCGTACGAGTCGTAGCCGGCCGCGATCATGATCACGGCGCTGATCCCGAACATCCCCGCCGGCAGCCGGGCGATCAGGTTCCCCGCGGTGAACGCACGGGTCCCGGGGAGGGCGAAGAGCCGCAGATACGGGTTGCGCGGCGCCCGCCGGGCGGGTGCGGCGGCGCGGTAGCGGGGGGCGAGGGCCGGGCCCGCCGGGGTCAGGGTGAGGTCCGGTCTCGGCATGGCACCAGCCTCGCCGGAGCCGCCCGCGGGGGTCCAACACCTGATCGGTGGCCATTCACGCACCCGTGTTGTTGAATGCGCCGATGGCCCCCTCGTACGACATCGACCCCCGGCTGCTGCGCGCCTTCACCGCCGTCGCGGAGGAACTCCACTTCACCCGCGCCGCCGCCGGCCTCCACGTCGCCCAGCAGGCCCTGAGCCGCGACATCCGGCGCCTGGAGCGCGAACTGGGCGCCGAACTGTTCGTACGGACCACCCGGCAGGTCGCCCTCACCCCCGAGGGCGAGCGGCTCCTCCCGTACGCGCGCCGGGTGTCGGCCGCCCACGACGAACTCCTCGACGCCTTCCGCGCGGCCCAGCGCCCCCTCCTCGCCGACCTCAACACCCCCGGGCTCGTCCAGGAGCGCATCCTGCGCCGGGCCCGCGAACTCGCCCCCGACCAGGAGCTGATGGCCCGCTTCGAGAGCGGCCTGACCGGCGCCGTGCGCGAGATCCTCGCCGGCCGCCTCGACACCTCCTTCGGCCGGTACGGCGGCCTCGACGCCGGCCTCATGGCCCGGCTCGACGCCCAGTTCGTCCGGTACGAGCGGATGGCCGTGCTCCTCCCCCAGGACCACGCCCTCGCCGCCCTGCCCGAGGTGCCGCTCGACGCACTCGCCGGCGAACGGGTCTACGCGGGCGCCGGCAACGACCGGACCCCCGAGTGGACCGACCTCGCCACCCGCCTCTTCGCCGGACGCGGCATCGAGGTCGCCCCGCCCGCGCCGCTCGCCGTCGGCCCCGAGGAGTTCCGGCGCGTCATGGCCAAGAACCGCCACCCGGTCCTCGCCGTCGTCGACTTCCCGCCCATGCCCGACTGCGTCCTGCGGCCGCTCGTCGACCCCGTACCCCTGTCACCCGTGAGCCTGGTGTGGCGCAAGGGACTGCGTCACCCCGCCCTCGACGCCCTGCGGACCGCCGCCGCGGAGATCGGCGCCCAGGAGGGCTGGCGGACCCGCCCCGCCGGCTCCTGGCTCCCCGCCGACGAACCGGGGCTGCCGGCGACGGGCACCGCCCGGGCCGGGCGGAGGGCCGCACCGGCGTCGAGTACGGCTTGAGCGGGGCGGGAGAGGGCCGGGACCAGAATGCGGGGGCGCTCACAGGGGCCCCGCGCTCCGGGTGAGAGCAAGGTTCCGCACCCGTCACCTCGCGGCACCGGCCTGAAACGCGGCCTCCCTAGCGTCGGCGACACGGGGACCCGGGGCTGTGGACGCCTCGGGACCCGACACCCGCGGAGGTGCGACATGAGCGGCCGTTGGATCGAACAGTGGGAGCCGGAGGACGAGGTCTTCTGGCGCGAGAAGGGCGAGCGGATCGCCCGCCGGAACCTGCTCTTCTCCGTCTTCTCCGAGCACATCGGCTTCTCCGTCTGGAGCCTCTGGTCGGTCATGGTCCTGTTCATGGGCCCGCAGTACGGCATCGACGCCGCCGGCAAGTTCTTCCTCATCGGCACCGCCACCTTCGTCGGCGCGCTCATCCGCATCCCGTACACCTTCGCCGTCGCCCGCTTCGGCGGCCGCAACTGGACGATCTTCAGCGCTCTGCTGCTCCTGCTCCCCATCGGCTTCGCCTTCGCCGTCATGGAGCCCGGCACCTCGTACACCACCTTCGTCCTGGTGGCCGCGCTCACCGGCGTCGGCGGCGGCAACTTCGCCTCCTCGATGACCAACATCAACGCCTTCTTCCCGCTCCGCAAGAAGGGCTGGGCCCTCGGCCTCAACGCCGGCGGCGGCAACATCGGCGTCCCCGTCGTCCAGCTCGTCGGCCTCCTCGTCATCGGCACCGCCGGCGCCGTCCACCCCCGGATCGTGCTCGGCGTCTACCTGCCCCTGGTCGTCGTCGCCGCCGTCTGCTCCGCGCTCTTCATGGACAACCTCGCCCCCGTCAAGAACGACACCGGGGCCGTCAAGGAGGCCGTCCGGGCCCGCCACACCTGGATCATGGCCTTCCTGTACGTCGGCACCTTCGGCTCCTTCATCGGCTACAGCTTCGCCTTCGGCCTCGTCCTCCAGACCCAGTTCGGCCGCACCCCGCTCCAGGCCGCCTCGCTCACCTTCATCGGCCCGCTCCTCGGCTCCCTCATCCGGCCCGTCGGCGGCTCCCTCGCCGACCGCCACGGCGGCGCCCGCATCACCCTCTGGACCTTCGCGGCCATGGCCGCCGCGACCGGCGTGGTGATCTACGCCTCCGTCGCCGAGTCCCTCGCCGTCTTCCTCGTCGGCTTCATCGGACTCTTCGTCCTCAGCGGCCTCGGCAACGGCTCCACCTACAAGATGATCCCCGCGATCTTCCTCGCCCAGGGACACCGCAAGGGCCTCGCGGGCGAGCCCGCCGAAGCCTACGGACGACGCCTGTCCGGGGCCTCCATGGGCCTCATCGGCGCCGTGGGCGCACTCGGCGGGCTCGGCATCAACCTCGCCTTCCGACAGTCCTTCCAGACCGCGGGCACCGGCACCGGCGCCTTCGTCGCCTTCCTCGCCTTCTACGCGGCCTGCATGACCGTCACCTGGGCGGTATACCTTCGCAGCCCCTCCGCCGTGCCCGAGACCGCCGAGGCCGTCACGGACCCGGAGCCCCGCCCCGGCTACGCGCAGGTGTGATCCCCGGTGACCGGCGCGGACCGTAACGACCAGGAAATACGGGCGAACCCCGCCCGACACGCGTCCCCGTCAGGCTCGGGCCTCATGGACGAGCAAGAACACGGCCCCCTGGCCGGCTTCACGGTCGGCGTCACCGCGGCGCGGCGCGCGGACGAACTCATCGCGCTGCTGCGCAGGCGCGGCGCGGCCGTCGTCCACGGGCCCGCGCTGCGGATCGTGCCCCTCGCGGACGACGCCGAACTCCTCGCCGCCACCAAGGAGATCATCGACCACACCCCGGACGTCGTCGTCGCCACCACCGCGATCGGCTTCCGGGGCTGGGTCGAGGCGGCCGAGGGCTGGGGTCACGGCGACCGGCTCCTCGGCGCCCTCCGCGACGTCGAACTCCTCGCCCGCGGTCCCAAGGTCAAGGGCGCCGTACGCGCCGCCGGACTCACCGAGTCCTGGTCGCCCTCCTCCGAGTCCATGGCCGAGGTCCTCGACCGGCTCCTCGACGAAGGCGTCGAGGGCCGCCGCATCGCCCTCCAGCTGCACGGGGAGCCGCTTCCCGGCTTCGTGGAGGCCCTCACCGCGGGCGGTGCCGAGGTCGTCGGCGTCCCCGTCTACCGCTGGATGGCACCCGAGGACACCGGCCCCCTCGACCGGCTCCTCGACGCCGTCCTCGCCCGCACCCTCGACGCCGTCACCTTCACCAGCGCGCCCGCCGCCGTCTCCCTGCTCTCCCGGGCCGAGGAGAAGGGCGTACGGGACGCACTCGTCCAGGCGCTCCGGCACGACGTCCTCGCCGTCTGCGTCGGCCCCGTGACCGCGCTGCCCCTCCAGGCCGAGGCCATCGACACGTACCAGCCCGAACGCTTCCGCCTCGGCCCCCTCGTCCAGCTGCTCTGCCGCGAACTCCCCGGCCGCTCCCGGGTCCTGCCCGTCGCCGGCCACCGCGTCGAGGTCCGAGGCCACGCCGTCCTCGTCGACGGGGCCCTCCGCCCCGTCCCGCCCGCCGGCATGGCCCTCCTCGGCCTCCTCGCCCGCCGGCCCGGCTGGGTCGTCTCCCGCGCCGACCTCCTGCGGGCGCTGCCGGGGGCCGGGCGCGACGAGCACGCCGTCGAGACCGCGATGGCGCGGCTGCGGGCGGCGCTCGGGACGCCGAAGCTCATCCAGACGGTCGTCAAGCGCGGCTACCGCCTCGCCCTCGACCCCGCGGCCACCCCCCGCCCCTCGCCCTGACACCACCCGCCCCGGCCTCCGCGGCCGCTGCCGCCTCGTTGTGGCCTTCGTTCCGCTGGGGCGGTGCCTGCCCGTGGGACGGGCCGGTGCCACCTTCGTTGTGGGCAACTGTTCCGCTGGGCCGGCGCCGGCCCCCGCGGCCGGTGCCAGCCCCGTTGTGGGCAGTCGTTCCGCTGGGGCGGAACGGGTGGGCACAACGGAACGGCGCCCCCTGCCGGGCCTAGGCTTCCGCGCCTGGGCCCGCACCCCGTTGTGCGGCGCACAGAGCTTGGTGCGGGTCCAGGCGCAAGGGGCGGAGGCGCCGCCTAGGGCGCCGTCCCGTGTGCCCACCCGTCCCGCCCCAGCGGGACGATTGCCCACACGGGTGGGCAAGCCAGGTTCCGGCCCCTGCCGCCGGATCGTGCGCCGCCCAGGCTCCGGCGCGGGTCACACGGCGGGCGGGCCAGGGGGGGCGTGGTCGGCCGGCGGACCTCGGGTGCGAAGTGTCCTGGCGCTGCGTGGGGGCGTGCCTGGCATGGGGGAGCGGGGTGGCGTACGCTCGACGGCTGCCCAGTGCACGTGAGAAGGGGGCCTTAGGTGGCCGCGCAGGAAGCCGTGGACACGGTCAGGGACCGTGAGATCGGTGTCGAGCAGGAACATCTGGATCAGGTCTACCGCCGTCTCGAGGAGAAGATCCACGAGGCGGAGTTCCTGATGAACGACGCGGCCCAGCGGGGCCAGGTCGGCACGCCCGGCGCCCTCGCCGAGCGCGACGCGCAGGTGTTCCGGGCCGGCATCCATCTCAACCGGCTCAACAACGAGTTCGAGGACTTCCTCTTCGGGCGGATCGACCTGCTGTACGGGAAGGACGGCAAGAAGGGGCCCGACGGCGCCTACACGTCCGTGGAGCCCGCCGAGGACGCCGTGCGCCCCGACAGCACGGCCGAGATCGGCGAGACCCTCCACATCGGCCGGATCGGCGTGCTGGACTCGGACTACGCGCCGCTGGTGATCGACTGGCGGGCTCCCGCCGCCGCGCCGTTCTACCGGTCGACGCCGGTGGACCCCGGCCGGGTGGTGCGCCGGCGGGTGATCCGTTCCAAGGGGCGCCAGGTCCTCGGGGTCGAGGACGACCTGATGCGTCCGGAGCTCCGGGCGACGCTGGACGGGCGCGAGCTGCCGGTCATCGGCGACGGCGCGCTGATGGCCGCGCTCGGCCAGGCCCGCAGCCACACCATGCGGGACATCGTGTCCTCCATCCAGGCGGAGCAGGACCTCGTCATCCGGGCGCCGGCCGCGTCGGTGACGTACGTGGAGGGCGGCCCCGGCACTGGCAAGACGGCGGTGGCGCTGCACCGAGCGGCGTACCTGCTCTACCAGGACCGGAGGCGGTACGCGGGCGGCATCCTGATCGTCTCGCCGACCCCGCTGCTCGTCTCGTACACGGAGGGCGTCCTGCCGTCCCTGGGCGAGGAGGGCCAGGTGGCGATCCGCGCGGTCGGCAGTCTCGTGGACGGCGCCGAGGCGACCGCGTACGACGACCCGGCCGTCGCCCGGATCAAGGGCTCGTCCCGGATGCTCCACGTGCTGCGCAAGGCGGCCCGCGGCGCGCTGGAGACCCCGGCCCCGCGGAACCAGCCCGAGCCGGCCGAGGACGGGGCCGCGGTGCCCGCGGGCACGCCCACGCGCCTGCGGGTGGTGGCCTTCGGCCGCCGCATCGAGCTGGAGGCGGACGATCTGCGCCGCATCCGCCACAACGTCCTCGGTGGCACCGCCCCGGTCAACCTGCTGCGTCCGCGGGCCCGCCGGCTGCTGCTCGACGCGCTGTACGCGAAGTCCGGCGCCTCGGGGCGGCACAGCGATCCCGAACTCGCCGCCGAACTGCGCTCCTCCTTCGACGAGGACGTCTCCACGGAAGACTCCTTCCTCGCCTTCCTGGACGCCTGGTGGCCGGAGCTCACGCCGCGTCAGGTCCTGGACGCGATGGCCGACGAGCGGCGGCTCGGCCGCTGGGCCCGCCGGATCCTCAACCAGGGGGAGGTCCGGCGGCTCGCCCGCGCGCTGCGCCGCCGGGCGCTGTCCGTGCACGACGTGGCGCTCCTGGACGAGCTGCACACGCTGCTGGGCGCCCCGGCCCGGCCCCGCAAGAAGCGCGAGTACGACCCGCTGGACCAGCTCTCGGGCCTGGAGGAGCTGATGCCGGTCCGGGAGGAGACGCAGCGGGAGCGGGCGGAGCGGCTGGCGGCGGAGCGCACCGAGTACGCGCACGTGATCGTCGACGAGGCCCAGGACCTGACGCCGATGCAGTGGCGGATGGTGGGGCGGCGCGGCCGGCACGCCACGTGGACGGTGGTCGGCGATCCGGCGCAGTCCTCGTGGTCGGACCCGGACGAGGCCGCGGAGGCCCGGGACGAGGCGCTGGGCAACCGGCCGCGGCGCCGTTTCGAGCTGACGGTGAACTACCGGAACCCGGCGGAGATCGCCGAGCTGGCCGCCAAGGTCCTCGCGCTCGCCATGCCGGGCAAGGAGTCGCCGCGCGCGGTCCGCTCGACGGGGGTCGAACCCCGCTTCGTCTCGGTCCCGGAGAAGGCGGATCTGGCCGAAACCGTACGGTCCGAGGCGCGACTGCTGCTGGACCGGGTGGAGGGCACGGTCGGCGTCGTCGTGGCGATGAACCGGCGCGCCGAGGCGGCGGGGTGGCTCGCCGAGCTGGGCGACCGGGTGGTGGCGCTGGGCTCCCTGGAGGCCAAGGGCCTGGAGTACGACGCCACGGTGGTCGTCTCGCCGGCGGAGATCGCGGACGAGTCCCCGGCGGGCCTGCGAGTCCTGTACGTGGCCCTGACGCGGGCGACGCAGCAGCTGACGGTCGTCGCGGGGGCCGGGGACCTGCCGGACGAGGACGGCGTGCCGGATCTGCTGCGGGACTGAGCCGGTGAGAGCCGGGTCCCGCGGCCGGTCAAGGGCGCGGGACCGATTTCAGGTCAACCTGTGGCGCTGGAATCACCACGCAGGGTGGTTTGTTAGCCTTGTCGTGGCACCGGCTCGATCCAAGCCCCCGGGCCCAACCTTCGTCCCTCAGAGGGACCACTTGCCGCGAGGCGAGCATGGCGGGTCGGTGCCACTTAGACGTATGTACGAAGTCGAGGCCCCGGTCACCTCTGGTGACCGGGGCCTCTTCTGTTTCCCCAGCATCTCTCGTATGGTGGAAACTACTTTCCGAAAACAAAATGACCGCATTACCTGCTACCGGCAGGTAGGTGCGACCATCGGAGGGCGCCGCCAGGCAACCAGCCGGGGCGGCGTAGCAACGAAGCTCAGGGAAAGCAGAGGAACTCGGCCATGGCAACGGCGCCCAGCGTCTCGTATTCGATGACGGTCCGGCTGGAGGTTCCCGCCAGCGGAACCGCGGTCTCCCAGCTCACCACGGCGGTGGAGTCCCACGGCGGATCCGTCACCGGCCTCGACGTGACCGCCTCCGGCCACGAGAAGCTCCGCATCGACGTCACCATCGCCGCGACGTCCACCGCGCACGCCGACGAGATCGTCGCCCAGCTGCGCACCATCGAGGGCGTCGTCCTCGGCAAGGTCTCCGACCGCACGTTCCTGATGCACCTCGGCGGCAAGATCGAGATGGCGGCCAAGCACCCCATCCGCAACCGTGACGACCTCTCGATGATCTACACCCCGGGCGTCGCCCGCGTGTGCATGGCGATCGCCGAGAACCCCGAGGACGCCCGCCGCCTCACCATCAAGCGCAACACCGTCGCGGTCGTCACCGACGGCTCCGCCGTCCTCGGCCTCGGCAACATCGGCCCCATGGCCGCGATGCCCGTCATGGAGGGCAAGGCGGCCCTCTTCAAGCGCTTCGCCGACATCGACGCCTGGCCGATCTGCCTCGACACCCAGGACACCGACGAGATCGTCGCGATCGTCAAGGCGATCGCCCCCGGCTTCGCGGGCATCAACCTGGAGGACATCTCCGCGCCGCGCTGCTTCGAGATCGAGGCCCGGCTGCGCGAGGCCCTGGACATCCCGGTCTTCCACGACGACCAGCACGGCACGGCCATCGTCGTCCTGGCCGCCCTCACCAACGCCCTGCGCGTGGTGGGCAAGGGCATCGGCGACGTACGGGTCGTCATGTCCGGCGCCGGCGCCGCCGGTACGGCCATCCTGAAGCTGCTGATCGCGGCGGGCGTCAAGCACGCCGTCGTCGCCGACATCCAGGGCGTCGTGCACGCCGACCGCACCGACCTGGTGGACGCCCCGGCCGACTCGCCGCTGCGCTGGATCGCCGACAACACCAACCCGGAGGGCGTCACCGGCACCCTCAAGGAGGCCGTCGTCGGCGCGGACGTCTTCATCGGCGTCTCGGCCCCGAACCTGCTGGGCGCCGAGGACGTCGCCGCCATGGCGGAGGGCGCCATCGTGTTCGCGCTCGCGAACCCCGACCCGGAGGTCGACCCGGCCGCCGCGCGCCAGACGGCCGCCGTCGTGGCCACCGGCCGTTCGGACTTCCCCAACCAGATCAACAACGTGCTGGTCTTCCCGGGTGTCTTCCGCGGCCTGCTGGACGCCCAGTCCCGTACGGTCAACACGGAGATGATGCTCGCGGCGGCCTCGGCCCTCGCCGACGTCGTCACCGAGGACGAGCTCAACCCGAACTACATCATCCCCTCGGTCTTCAACGACAAGGTGGCGGGCGCGGTCGCCGGCGCGGTGCGCACCGCGGCGAAGGCGGCGGGCGCGGGCGGTGCGCCGAGCGGGCGCTGACGGCGCGTCGCGATTCGCGGAGCCGTAAACCCGCCTTTAGGGTGGCTTTTCGGCTCCGCGTGGCTTTCGTGGAGTCGGCGGGAGTCGACAGAACGTCACCACGGCGGGGGCTCTGGCGCTTTTCGTGTGACCCCAGGGGGTGCCGGATTGGCGTTCCCGCCGCTGGTAGGGGCAGGATGCGTGTTTGGGCGCGAGGGTCTGTCATTAGACCCGGGTCCGGGGACTGTCCGAAGGCCCTGGCAGCATCGGCTTCGCTGTACCCAATCACGCGGCTTCCGCCGCGTGGCACGCCTCACAGGCAAGAAGAACACGGGAGTAACAACATGAACCGCAGTGAGCTGGTGGCCGCTCTGGCCGACCGCGCCGAGGTGACCCGCAAGGACGCCGACGCCGTGCTGGCCGCTCTCGCCGAGACCGTCGGTGAGGTCGTCGCCAAGGGCGACGAGAAGGTCACCATCCCCGGCTTCCTGACCTTCGAGCGCACCCACCGTGCCGCTCGCACCGCTCGTAACCCGCAGACCGGCGACCCGATCAACATCCCGGCCGGCTACAGCGTGAAGGTCTCCGCGGGCTCGAAGCTCAAGGAAGCCGCCAAGGGCAAGTAAGGCAGCCGAGCGCAAGCAAGGCAGCCTGTAGGCGCCGAAAGGGCGGCCACCCTGTCAGGGGGTGGCCGCCCTTTCGTTCGTGCCCGTACGGGCCCTTGCGGGCCCGTGAGGCCTTACACCAGCGCGCTGCCGGGGAGCTCGACCTTGGCGCCGAGCTCGACGAGCTTCTCCATGAAGTTCTCGTAGCCGCGGTTGATCAGCTCGATGCCGTGCACCCGGGAGGTGCCCTGGGCCGCCAGCGCCGCGATCAGGTACGAGAAGCCGCCGCGCAGGTCGGGGATGACCAGGTCGGCGCCCTGGAGCTTCGTCGGGCCGGAGACGACCGCCGAGTGCAGGAAGTTCCGCTGGCCGAAGCGGCAGTCGGAGCCGCCCAGGCACTCGCGGTACAGCTGGATGTGCGCGCCCATCTGGTTCAGCGCGGAGGTGAAGCCCAGCCGGGACTCGTAGACCGTCTCGTGGACGATGGAGAGGCCGGAGGCCTGCGTCAGCGCCACGACCAGCGGCTGCTGCCAGTCCGTCTGGAAGCCGGGGTGCACGTCCGTCTCCAGGTGGATCGCGTTGAGCGAGCCGCCCGGGTGCCAGAAGCGGATGCCCTCGTCGTCGATCTCGAAGGCGCCGCCGACCTTCCGGTACGTGTTGAGGAAGGTCATCATCGAGCGCTGCTGGGCGCCGCGCACGTAGATGTTGCCCTCGGTGGCCAGCGCCGCCGACGCCCAGGAGGCCGCCTCCAGGCGGTCCGGGAGCGCCCGGTGGGTGTAGCCGTCGAGGCGGTCGACACCGGTGATCCGGATGGTCCGGTCGGTGTCCATGGAGATGATCGCGCCCATCTTCTGCAGGACGCAGATCAGGTCCTCGATCTCGGGCTCCACGGCGGCGTTCGACAGCTCGGTGACGCCCTCGGCGAGCACCGCGGTCAGCAGCACCTGCTCGGTCGAGCCGACCGAGGGGTACGGCAGCCGGATCTTGCAGCCGCGAAGGCGCTGCGGCGCCTCCAGGTACTGGCCGTCCGCCCGCTTCTCGATCGTGGCGCCGAACTGGCGCAGCACGTCGAAGTGGAAGTCGATGGGCCGGCCGCCGATGTCGCAGCCGCCCAGGCCCGGGATGAAGGCGTGGCCGAGGCGGTGCAGCAGCGGGCCGCAGAAGAGGATCGGGATGCGCGACGAACCCGCGTGGGCATCGATGTCGGCCACGTTGGCGGACTCGACGTGCGTCGGGTCGAGGACGAGCTCGCCGGGCTCCTCGCCCGGTCGGACCGTCACTCCGTGCAGCTGGAGCAGTCCGCGGACCACGCGGACGTCACGGATGTCGGGCACATTGCGCAGGCGGCTGGGGCCGCTGCCGAGCAGTGCGGCGACCATCGCCTTGGGCACGAGGTTCTTCGCGCCGCGGACGCGGATCTCGCCCTCCAGCGGGGTTCCGCCGTGGACAAGCAGGACATCGTCTGTGCCGGTCATGAATCTCGCGTTCCGGAGTGGGGTCGGTCGGGTGGCCAGAGAAAAGGGTAAAGGTCTATGAGACCCCGATCGGATGCCTCGGGGGGTCTGTCAGATGTAATGAATTCGGCACAACACCCTCTGTTTCCGTGATCTTGCGGAGCGTCACCGTCCGCTTGTGTCGCCGGGGCGTCCCGGGGGTCCGCCGCCGTCGCGTCCGACCTGCGGCTCCGGACCGCGACGGACCCCGCCTTCCCCGCAACGGGCCCGACAACCCACGCGAAGGCCGAACATGCGGGATCATGTGTCGCATGACCGAGGTGTCCTCGCTCACAGGCCGACTGCTCGTCGCCACCCCCGCGCTGGCGGACCCGAACTTCGACCGCGCGGTCGTCCTGCTGCTCGATCACGACGACGAGGGCTCGCTCGGCGTGGTCCTCAACCGGCCGACCCCCGTCACCGTCTCCGACATCCTCGCCCCCTGGGCGGGCCTCGCCGGTGACCCCGGCGTCGTCTTCCAGGGCGGGCCCGTCTCCCTCGACGCGGCCCTCGGCGTCGCCGTCATCCCCGGCGACGAGGGTCCCCTCGGCTGGCGGCGGGTGTACGGGGCGATCGGCCTGGTCGACCTGGAGGCCCCGCCGGAACTGCTCGGCCCGGCGCTCGGCTCCCTCCGGATCTTCGCCGGATACGCGGGCTGGGGCCCCGGCCAGCTGGAGTCCGAGCTCGGCGACGGCGCCTGGTACGTGGTCGAGTCCGAGCCCGGCGACGTCTCCTCGCCGCAGCCCGAGACGCTCTGGCGGCAGGTGCTGCGCCGCCAGCGCGGCGAGCTCGCGATGATCGCGACCTACCCGGACGACCCGTCCCTCAACTGAACCCCCGGCTTTCAGTACCCTTGGCGGTTATGAGCACTCTCGAGCCCGAGCGCGGGGCAGGTACGGGGACCCTCGTCGAGCCGACGCCGCAGGTGTCCAACGGTGACGGCGACCACGAGCGCTACGCCCATTACGTCCAGAAGGACAAGATCATGGCGAGCGCCCTCGACGGCACCCCCGTCGTCGCGCTCTGCGGAAAGGTCTGGGTGCCGGGGCGTGACCCCAAGAAGTACCCGGTCTGTCCGATGTGCAAGGAGATCTACGACTCCATGGGCGCCGGCGGAGGCGACAAGGACAAGGGCGGCAAGGACAAGTAAGCGGGTCCTGACGCCGGGGACGGCCCCCGTCGCACGTACTTCGGTACGTGCGACGGGGGCCGTTCTCGTATGTCCGGGGCCGGTCGGCGGCGCGGCCGGACGCCGTTGCACAGGGTGCTTCCGCCGGTCACGGAGTGGTTGAGGTGGTCGAGACCTCTTGTCGGCCCGCCGGAACGCGGCCTAACCTCACGCGTGTTGTGCAGCACGAAACACCCATTGCACATGCTGCAACGTGCTCGTCCGGAGGGGATTCCGTCATGAAGTTGCCCGCCCGCCTCGCCACCCCGGCCGCCCTGCTCCTGCTGGCCGGACTCACCGCCACCGCCTGCGCCCCCCAGACCTCCGGCGGCGGGGCCGCCACGGACGACAAGAGCGGCACCCTGCGCGTCTGGCTCTTCCAGGAGGTCGGCAACAAGCCCAAGGAACAGGTCGTCGACCAGGCCGTCGCCGCCTTCGAGAAGAAGCACCAGGGCACGAAGGTCGAGGTCGAGTACATCCCCGTCGAGACCCGCGCCCAGCGCGTCAAGGCCGCCTTCAACGACCCCAGGTCCGCCCCCGACCTCATCGAGTACGGCAACACCGACACCGCCGGATACGTCAAGGACGGCGGCCTCGCCGACATCAGCGCCGAGTTCGCCGCCTGGGACGAGGCCGCCGACGCCGACGCCACCGCCAGGCAGTCCGTCACCGTCGCCGGAAAGGTCTACGGCGCCCCGCTCTTCGTCGGCGTCCGCGCCCTCTACTACCGCACCGACGTCTTCCGGGAGCTCGGCCTCACCGCCCCCAAGAGCCAGGCCGAACTCGTCAGCACCGCGAAGAAGATCCGCAAGGCCAGGCCCGAGCTCTACGGGATCGCCGTCGGCGGCGCCTACACCTACGGCGCCATGCCCTTCGTCTGGGCCGCCGGCGGCGAACTCGCCACCGCGGACGGCGACACCCACAAGGCCGCGATCAACAGCCCCGCCGCCCTTCAGGGCATCACCACGTACACCTCCCTCTTCGGCGACGACAACTGCCCCGCGGCCAAGTGCGCCCAGATGGGCGGCAACGCGACCGTCACCGCCTTCGCCGCCGGCAAGGCCGGCATGGCCATCGGCGGCGACTTCAGCCACGCGGCCGTCGAGGCCGGCACCGTCAAGGGCAAGTACGCCGTCGTCCCGCTGCCCGGCACCACCCCCGGCAGCATCGCCCCCGCCTTCGCCGGCGGCAACAACATCGGCGTCCTGCGGAGCACCACCCACCGCACCCTCGCCGTCGACCTGCTGAAGTCCCTCGCCGGCAAGGACACCCAGGCCAAGCTCTTCGACGCCATGGGCTTCCTGCCCACCTACACCGACGTCCGCGCCGCCGCGGCCGGCCGGCAGCCCTTCGTGAAGCCCTTCACCGACACCCTCGGCGCGGGCACCCGGTTCGTCCCGGCGTCCCCCGGCTGGGGCCAGGTCGACGCCTCCCAGGTCCTGCCCACGATGTTCCAGGAGATCGTCAGCGGCCGTAAGGCGGTCAAGGCGGCGGCCGACGACGCCGCACGGAAGATGGACGCGGCCTTCGCGCCGGCCGGCTGAGCCCCATGACCACCCAGCTCACCGAGAAGCGGACCGGCCCGCCCGCGCCCCCGGCCCCCCGGGACGGCGCACGGGCCGGCCGCGCCCCCCGCCGCGTCGCCCCCTGGACCCCCTGGCTCTACCTCCTGCCCGCCCTCGTCGTCCTCGGCGGACTGCTCCTCTACCCCGTCTACCAGCTCGGGCTCATCTCCTTCCTGGAGTACACCCAGGCCCAGGTCAGCGGCGGGCAGCCGACCTCCTTCAAGGGCTTCGGCAACTACACCGCCCTCTTCGCCGACCCCCAGTTCCGGACGGTCCTCCTCACCACCGTCGTCTTCGCCGCCGCCTGCGTCGTCGCCACGCTCGCCGTCGGCTGCGCCCTCGCCGTCCTCCTCACGCGCGTGCGCGCCCTGCCCCGGCTCGTCCTCATGACGGCCGCGCTCGGCGCCTGGGCGACCCCCGCCATCACCGGCTCCACCGTCTTCGTCTTCCTCTTCGACCCCGACTTCGGCCCCGTCAACCGGCT
Organism: Streptomyces sp. NPDC104202; assembly: GCF_055584185.1. NCBI lineage: Bacteria > Bacillati > Actinomycetota > Actinomycetes > Kitasatosporales > Streptomycetaceae > Streptomyces > Streptomyces sp. NPDC104202. The sequence continues at coordinate 50,795 of NZ_JBVJMN010000013.1, forward strand.
CCTCGGACTCGGCGACCACTCCTGGACCTACGGCCGGTACAGCGCCTTCGCCCTCGTCCTCCTCGAAGTCGTCTGGTGCTCCTTCCCGTTCGTGATGGTCACCGTCTTCGCCGGCATCAAGGCCATCCCGTCCGAGGTCCTGGAGGCCGCCGCCCTCGACGGCGCCTCCCCGTGGCGCATCTGGCGCTCGGTCATGGCGCCGATGCTCCGGCCGATCCTCGTCGTCGTCACCATCCAGTCGGTCATCTGGGACTTCAAGGTCTTCACCCAGATCTACGTGATGACCAACGGCGGCGGCATCGCCGGCCAGAACCTCGTCCTCAACGTCTACGCGTACCAGAAGGCCTTCGCCTCGTCCCAGTACAGCCTCGGCTCCGCCATCGGCGTCGTCATGCTCCTCATCCTGCTGGCCGTCACCCTCGTGTACCTGCGCCTGCTGCGACGTCAGGGAGAAGAACTGTGAACGTCCTCCGCATCCGGCGCCCCGGGCGTCTCCTGGCCGAGGCGGGGGTGCTGGCCGTCGCCGTCGTGGTGGCCTTCCCGCTGTACTGGATGGTGCTGTCGGCGTTCAAGCCGGCCGGTGAGATCCAGTCGGCGCATCCGCGGCCGTGGACGCTGGCGCCGTCGCTCGACTCGTTCCGGCGGGTGCTCACCCAGGAGGAGTTCGGGCGGTACTTCGTCAACTCGCTGATCGTGGCGTGCACGGTGGTCGTGGCGTCCGCGCTCATCGCCTTCCTCGCGGCGACGGCCGTCACGCGGTTCCGCTTCCGGTTCCGGACCACGCTGCTGATCATGTTCCTGATCGCGCAGATGGTGCCGGTCGAGGCGCTGACCATCCCGCTGTTCTTCCTGATGCGGGACCTCGGGCAGCTCAACACCCTCGGCTCGCTGATCCTGCCGCACCTCGCCTTCTCGCTGCCGTTCGCGATCTGGATGCTGCGGGGCTTCGTGAAGGCCGTGCCCGAGGCGCTGGAGGAGCAGGCGCAGATCGACGGCGCGAGCCGCACCCGCTTCCTCTGGCAGATCCTGTTCCCGCTGGTGCTCCCCGGCCTCGTCGCCACCAGCGTGTTCTCGTTCATCTCCACCTGGAACGACTTCCTGTTCGCCAAGTCGTTCCTCATCAGTGACACCTCGCAGTCGACCCTGCCGATGGCGCTGCTCGTCTTCTTCAAGCCCGACGAGAACGACTGGGGAGGCATCATGGCCGGGTCGACCGTGATGACGATCCCGGTGCTCGTCTTCTTCGTACTCGTACAGCGCCGCCTGGTCTCCGGACTGGGCGGGGCGGTGAAGGACTGACGCGATGATCTCCGACCTGGCCCTCATCCCCGCACCCCTGTCGGCCGAGAACCGGGGGAGCGCCCCCGGATACGTCCCGCTCGACGCCCGCACCACGATCGACGCGGCCCCGGGCACCGAGTCCACCGCGCGCTGGCTGCGCGCCGCCCTGGGCGCCGCCACCGGACTGCCCCTCGCCGACGGACCCGGCCCGGGCGCGATCCTGCTGCGGACCAGCGAGGAGGTCGAGCGGGAGCACGGCCCCGAGGGGTACCGCCTCTCCACCGACGGCTCGGCCGGCGACGCCGCCGTCCTCATCGAGGGTGGCGGGCCCGCCGGCGTGTTCTGGGGCGCCCAGACCCTCCGCCAGCTCCTCGGCCCGGACGCGTACCGCGGGGCGCCGGTACGGGACGGCGGCTGGGCGCTCCCGCCCGTCACCGTCGAGGACGGGCCCCGCTTCGGCTGGCGCGGCCTCCTCCTGGACGTCTCCCGGCACTTCACGCCCAAGGACGACGTCCTGCGCCAGCTCGACCTCCTGGCCGCCCACAAGCTGAACGTCTTCCACTTCCACCTCACCGACGACCAGGGCTGGCGCATCGAGATCAGGCGCCACCCCCGGCTCACCGAGGTCGGTTCCTGGCGGGCCCGCACCAAGTGGGGCCACCGGGCCTCGCCGCTGTGGACCGAGACGCCCCACGGCGGGTTCTACACCCAGGACGACATCCGCGAGATCGTCGCGTACGCCGCCGAGCGGCACATCACCGTCGTCCCCGAGATCGACCTGCCCGGCCACTCGCAGGCCGCCATCGCCGCCTACCCCGAGCTCGGCAACACCGACGTCGTCGACACCGCCGCCCTCACCGTCTGGGACACCTGGGGCGTCAACCCGAACGTCCTCGCCCCCACCGAGGCCGTCCTGCGGTTCTACGAGGGCGTCTTCGAGGAGGTCCTCGAACTCTTCCCGTCCACCTTCGTCCACGTCGGCGGCGACGAGTGCCCCAAGGACCAGTGGAAGGCGTCCCCGGCCGCCCAGGCCCGCATCAAGGAGCTCGGGCTCGCCGACGAGGACGAGCTCCAGTCCTGGTTCATCCGGCACTTCGACCGCTGGCTCGCCGACCGCGGCCGCCGGCTCATCGGCTGGGACGAGATCCTGGAGGGCGGTCTCGCCGAGGGCGCGGCCGTCTCGTCCTGGCGGGGCTACGGCGGCGGCATCGCCGCCGCCACCGCCGGCCACGACGTCGTCATGTGCCCCGAGCAGCAGGTCTACCTGGACCACCGTCAGGCGCCGGGCGAGGACGAGCCGGTGCCCATCGGCTTCGTCCGCACCCTGGAGGACGTCTACCGCTTCGAGCCCGTCCCGCCGGGCCTGCCGCCGGAGGCCGTCGCCCACATCCTGGGAACCCAGGCCAACGTGTGGACCGAGGTCATGGAGAACCGCTCCCGGGTCGACTACCAGGTCTTCCCGCGCCTCGCCGCCTTCGCCGAGGTCGCCTGGTCCGCGCTGCCCGCGCCGGACGCCCGCGACTACACCGGCTTCGAGCGGCGGATGGCCACCCACTACCGGCGCCTCGACGCCCTCGGCGTCGACTACCGCCCGCCCGCCGGCCCCCACCCGCGCCAGCAGCGCCCCGGGGTCCTCGGCCGCCCCATCGAGGGGGCGCCCCCGAACGTGTGAGGGTCCCGCCGTCGACGTCCCGACGCCCCGACGTCGATCGTGTGAGAGGCCCGGCGCACCCGTGTCACCCAAGAGCGGCGAAACGGAAGTCACCGCCGCTCCTGGGGTGTAACGGACGGAACAGTCCTTCGCGGACCCTCGCGCCGGACCGCTCGGAAGATGTGCCAGAGTTGCCACGTCCGGCGTGTGAGCACGTACGGTACGCCCACACGCAGGCGCGACGGCAGACGTGACAGCAGGCGCGCGGCCGGGCACAGTCGGGGACCACCGGGACACCGGGAAGGGGCAGCGGGTTGACCACGCACGCACCACAGACGGCGCAGTCCGTGACGCTGCCCGCCTCGCTCGACGAGGCCGTGGCGGCGCTCACGGCCATGCCGGCCGCCGTGCCCGTCGCCGGCGGCACCGACCTCATGGCCGCCGTCAACCGCGGCCAGCTCCGCCCCGCCGGACTCGTCGGCCTGAGCCGCATCAACGAGATCCGCGGCTGGCAGTACCAGGACGGCCACGCCCTCCTCGGCGCCGGCCTCACCCACGCCCGGATGGGCCGCCCCGACTTCGCCGCCCTCATCCCGGCCCTCGCCGCGGCCTCCCGCGCCGCCGGACCGCCCCAGATCCGCAACGCCGGCACCCTCGGCGGCAACGTCGTCACCGCCGCGCCCACCGGCGACTCGCTGCCCGTCCTCGCCGCGCTGGAGGCCGACCTCGTCGTCCTCGGCCCGCTCGGCAGCCGCGAGATCCCCGTCTCCCACCTCCTGGCGGGCCGCGACCTCCTCGCCCCCGGCGAGCTCGTCGCCTTCGTCCGCGTCCCCCTGCTCCACGCCCCGCAGGTCTTCCTCAAGGCCACCGGCCGCACCGGCCCGGCCCGCGCCACCGCCTCCGTCGCCGTCGTCCTCGACCCCGCCCGGCGCGGCGTGCGCTGCGCCGTCGGCGCCGTCGCCCCGATGCCGCTGCGCCCGCTGGAGGCCGAGCGCTGGATCGCCTCGCTCGTGGACTGGGACAACGACCGAGGCCTCGCCCCCGAGGCGCTCGCGGCCTTCGGCGAGTACGTCGCCGCCGCCTGCATCCCTGACCCGCCGGGTGACGAACAGCTGCCCCCCGGCGTCCTGCACCTGCGGCGCACCGTCGCCGCACTCGCCCGACGGGCACTGGGGAGGGCACTGTCGTGAGCACCAACGACCAGCACGGGGACGACACCGGCCAGGGCGGCTACCCCGGCGGCTGGGAGCCGATCCCGCAGAGCGAGGGGTACGACGGCGACGCCACGGCGTTCGTCCAGCTGCCCCCCGACTTCATGCTCGACGGCGTCCCCCTGGAGGCGCCCGGGCACGGCTACGTCCCGCCGATGATCACCCCGCTCCAGCCGCTCACCCCGGCGGCCGCGACCGACCCCTCGGCGACCGGCACCTGGAACGTGCACCTCCCCGCGGAGGCCGAGCAGACCCAGTACTTCGACGCCCCCTACCCGGGCCTCTCCCCGTACGACGGCGCCCCCGAGTACACCGACCGCCACGACGCCTACGCCGAGGGCCACGAGGCGTACGCCGACGGTCCCGAGTACGCCGGAGGCCACACGGGGTACGAGGGGCGGGGCGAGTACGACGGCCGGCAGGGCGAGTACGACGGGCGGGGCGAGTACGACGGGCAGGCGGCGGGCTACGACGCCGGGCAGCCCGGCTACGACGCCCGGACCGACTACCCGGACTACGCGCGTCAGCCCGAGTACCCCGAGTACGCGGGCCGGGACGCGCACTCCGAGCGCGACCCGCACGCGACGGCCGAGTGGCGCTTCGGCGAGGCGGTCGCGCCCGCCCCCGCCTCCGGCACCACGGGCCAGTGGGAGATCCCGGTCGTGCCCGACACGGCCGAGGCGGCCGGCGAGGAACCGGGCGAGTTCGCCCCCTCCGCCCTCGCCCCCTACGCCGAGGCCCCCGCGACCCTGCCGGGCGGCGCCCCGGCCCCCTGGACCCTCTCCGCGGAGCCGTCGGCCGAGGAGGCCGTGACGGCTCCCGGCGCCGCCGGGGACGTCCCCGGAGCCCCGGACGAGGCCCGGGAGGACGCCTCGGACGCCCACGGGCCCGCCGCCGGGTCCGAGGGCCCGGGCGACTCCGACGGCCTCGACGGCACCGGCGACGAGCGGCCCTCGGACGTCGCCGAGGGCCCGGACGCCCTCGACGGACACACCGCGACCGAGGCCGACGGGCCCACGGGGGCGGACGAACACCCCGCCCCGGACGGCCCGGACGGGCATCCGGGTCCCGACGGGCATCCGGGTCCCGACGGGCATCCGGGTCCGGACGGGCCGGACGTCGTGCCCGGGGAGGCCGTGGCCGCGTCCCCCGCCGCCGCCCCCACCCCGAGTCCCTACGCCTCCACCGACAGCGACGAGCACCCCCACACCTCGTACACCCTGCGGGTCAACGGGGCCGACCGGCCGGTCACCGGCTCCTGGATCGGCGAGTCGCTGCTCTACGTCCTGCGCGAGCGGCTCGGGCTCGCCGGAGCCAAGGACGGCTGCTCGCAGGGCGAGTGCGGCGCGTGCAACGTGCAGGTCGACGGCCGGCTCGTGGCTTCCTGCCTCGTCCCCGCGGCGACCGCCGCCGGGAGCGAGGTGCGGACGGTCGAGGGCCTCGCCACGGACGGCGAGCCGTCCGACGTGCAGCGGGCGATGTCCCGGTGCGGCACGGTCCAGTGCGGCTTCTGCATCCCCGGCATGTGCATGACCGTGCACGACCTCCTGGAGGGCAACCACGCCCCCACGGAACTGGAGACCCGACAGGCGCTCGCCGGCAACCTGTGCCGGTGCTCCGGCTACCGCGGCGTGCTCGAAGCCGTCCGCGACGTCGTCGCCGAGCGCGAGGCGAGCGCCGCGGCCACCGCCGCCGAGACCTCCGACGACACCCGTGCCCCGCACGAGGTGCGCGTCCCGCACCAGATCCCCCACCCGCACGACGGAGGCATGGCGTGAGCAGCGACGGGACCACCGCCGTTCCCGTAGTCCTGGACGTTCCCGGAGCCGTCGGCCAGGAACCGGCCGCGCACGGCCTCGGCACCTCGCTCCCGCAGGCCGAGGCCCGCGCGAAGACCGAGGGCACCTTCCCGTACGCCTCCGACCTGTGGGCTGAGGGCCTGCTCTGGGCGGCGATCCTGCGCTCCCCGCACCCGCACGCGCGGATCGTCTCCGTCGACACCGAGGCCGCCGCCGCCATGCCCGGCGTACGGGCCGTGGTCACCGCCGCCGACGTGCCCGGCGCCGCGACGTACGGCCGGCGGGTCGCCGACCGGCCCGTCTTCGCCTCCGACCTGGTCCGCCACCACGGCGAGGCCATCGCGGCCGTCGCCGCGGACCACCCCGACACCGCCCGGCTCGCCGCGGCGGCGATCACCGTCGAGTACGAGGTCCTCGACCCGGTGACGGACCCGGAGAAGGCGTTCGAGGCCGAGGCGCTCCACCCCGACGGCAACCTGATCCGCCACATCCCGCTGCGCTTCGGCGACCCCGAGGCCACCGGCGAGGTCGTCGTCGAGGGGCTCTACCGCATCGGACGCCAGGACCCCGCGCCGATCGGCGCCGAGGCGGGCCTCGCCGTGCCCCGCCCCGACGGCGGCGTCGAGCTCTACACCGCCTCGACCGACCCGCACACCGACCGCGACCTGGCCGCCGCCTGCTTCGGCCTGCCGCCCGAGCAGGTCAAGCTGGTCGTCACCGGCGTCCCCGGCGCCACCGGCGACCGCGAGGACCCCGGGTTCCAGATCCCGCTGGGCCTCCTCGCGCTGCGCACCGGCTGCCCGGTCAAGCTCACCGCCACGCGCGAGGAGTCCTTCCTCGGCCACGCCCACCGCCACCCCACCCTGCTGCGCTACCGGCACCACGCCGACGTCGAGGGCCGCCTGGTGAAGGTCGAGGCGCAGATCCTGCTCGACGCGGGCGCCTACGCCGACTCCTCCTCCGAGTCCCTCGCCGCGGCCGTCGCCTTCGCCTGCGGTCCGTACGTCGTCCCGCACGCCTTCGTCGAGGGCTGGGCCGTCCGCACCAACAACCCCCCGTCCGGCCACGTCCGCGGCGAGGGCGCCCTCCAGGTGTGCGCCGCCTACGAAGCCCAGATGGACAAGCTCGCCGGCAAACTCGGCGTGGACCCGTCCGAGTTGCGCATGCGGAACGTCCTGGCCACCGGCGACATCCTGCCCACCGGCCAGACCGTCACCTGCCCGGCGCCCGTCGCCGAACTCCTCTCCGCCGTACGGGACTTCCCGCTGCCCCCGCTGCCCAAGGACACCCCCGAGGACGACTGGCTGCTGCCCGGCGGCCCCGAGGGCGCCGGCGAACCCGGCGCCGTCCGGCGGGGCGTGGGCTACGCCCTCGGCATGGTGCACATGCTCGGCGCCGAGGGCACCGACGAGGTCTCGACGGCGACCGTCCGGGTCGTCGACGGCGTCGCCACCGTCATCTGCTCCGCCGTCGACACCGGTTCGGGCTTCTCCACGCTCGCCCGCCAGATCGTCCAGGAGACCCTCGGCATCGACGAGGTCCACGTCGCCCCCGTCGACACCGACCAGCCCCCGGCCGGCCCCGCCGCCCACGGCCGTCACACCTGGGTCTCCGGCGGCGCGGTCGAACGCGCCGCCAAGATGGTCCGCACGCAGCTCCTCCAGCCGCTGGCCCACAAGTTCGGCATGTCGACGGAGCTCCTCCAGATCACCGACGGCAAGATCACCTCCTACGACGGCGTCCTCTCGACCACCGTCACCGAGGCCATGGACGGCAAGGAGCTCTGGGCCACCGCCCAGTGCCGCCCCCACCCCACCGAGCCCCTCGACGAGGCCGGCCAGGGCGACGCCTTCGTCGGCCTCGCCTTCTGCGCGATCCGCGCCGTCGTCGACGTCGACATCGAACTCGGCGCCGTCCGCGTGGTCGAGATGGCCGTCGCCCAGGACGTCGGCCGCGTCCTCAACCCCGCCCAGCTGGCCACCCGCATCGAGGCCGGCGTCACCCAGGGCGTCGGCGCCGCCCTCACCGAGAACCTCCGCACCGCCCGGGGCCTCGTCCGCCACCCCGACTTCACCGGCTACGCACTCCCGACATCCCTGGACGCCCCGGACATTCGCATCGTGAAACTCGTCGAAGAGCGCGACGTCGTCGCCCCCTTCGGCGCCAAGCCCGCCAGCGCCGTCCCCGTCGTCACCTCACCCGCCGCCGTGGCCTCAGCCGTACGCGCCGCCACCGGCCGCCCGGTCAACCGCCTCCCGATCCGCCCCCAGGCCGCCGTCGCCGTGCCCAATTCGTAACCATGTGATGTCCGTTGCTTGTGCAACCGAGAGGTGCGCACTGTCGTCGTTCCTGACTACAGTGAACTTCTAGACTTGTGCGGTACACAGCATGGTGGTTCACGGGGGAGGGACGCGGGCATGCAAGCTCCGATGGAAGGTCTGTCGGCCGGGATGCGGACGCAGGCCGTCAAGTACAGCGCCGACTCCATCGGCGAGTTCAAGACCGAGGTCGACAAGCTCATCGACTCGCTCGACGGCACGATGAAGGTGGCGGCCGACCCCAACGGCACGGTGACGGCGGTCGACCGCAGCAAGTTCGGCGGCGGCGGCGCCGCTTGGGCCGAGGCGCAGAGCGCCTACGCCTCCTACTCCAAGGTGCGCCAGAGCCTGGTGGACCTGTCCAAGCTCCTCAAGGACTGCCTGGAGGGCCTCGGCATCGCCGTCGTCGCCTCCCAGGACGGCATCGAGACGATGGACGAGGACCTCAAGCTGAAGATGCGCGGCATCTACGAACGGACGAAGGACGCGCACGACAAGTCCGAGCAGCAGAAGACGGATCAGGGCGCCCAGCCGGCCGTCGGCAGCGAGGGCACCTCGGGCGGCGGCACCTTCCAGTAGGCGCGGCCGACACGTCAGGACACACGGGGACACGGGGAAGAGGCGAAGAGAGATGATTCCGGCAGACGGCGGCGACGGCGGCGGAGGCGTCGGCGGAACCAACTTCCGCGACATGAGTCACCAGCAGATGCTCACCTGGCTCAACGAGGCCAGCAGCTTCTACGTCGGCGACGCGGCCGGCGTGCTGAGTACGACCGGCGCGAAGCTCACCGAGATCGCCGGGCGACTCGTCGACCGCATGAAGGAGATGGACTGGGAGGGCGAGGCGGAGAAGGCGTTCTCCGAGTGGACCCTCGCGGTCGCCAAGTCCACCTCGGACCTGGGTACGTACAGCAAGGACGGCGCGTACTGGATGGAGGGCAACGCCTCGGCCATCGCCGCGGCCGCCAGCGCCATCCCCCGGTACGTCTCGTACGAGAGCGCCAAGGCCAACCTCGAAGCCGCGCGCAAGTACCACAACGACCCGGACGCGCAGACGATCGCCCGCGACGCGAAGAAGGCCAGTGACGAACTGGCGACCATCGAGGGCAAGGAGCGCGCCAACCAGCAGGCGGCCGCCACCGAGATGGAGCGGCTCTCCGCCACGTACCAGTGGTCGAGCACGCAGATGTCCGGCATGGAGCCGCCCACGTTCCCGCCGCCGCCGGGGGCGTTCGTGCCGGAGAACCCCAACCAGGTCCGCCAGGGCTCCGAGTACATCGGGTCCTCTCCGCAGAGCGGCAGTCGCTTCTCGGGCACGGACTCGGGTACGACAGGCCAGCAGACCCGGCCGCAGCAGCACGTGCCGAACACGCCCGACACGACCGTCGTCCCGCCGACCGGGGATCCGACCGGGCCCACGCACGTCATCCGCCCCGAGGTCCGGCCCGACGTGCCGGTGGACCTCGGCATCGACAGCGTGGACACCAAGCCGCACACCCCGACCGTGCCGACGACGCCCACGCCGGGCGGCCCGCCGCCGCTCACCAAGCCGGACGGCGCCACGCCTCCCTTCGTGACCCCGGGCATGCCCCCGCTGAACGTGAAGGGCGGCGGTCCGGGACCGCTGGGTCCGACCGGTCCCGTCACCGGCGGCACGCGCAACCAGCTGCCCCACGGCGGCCTGCGCGGCATGCCGGGCCCGCTGGGCGGCCCCCGCGAGGGCATCAGCGGCGGCCGTGCGGTCCCCAACACCACGGGACGGCCGCAGACGGGCATCCCGCGAAGCACCGTCATCGGCAACGAGCCCACCGGCCGCAGCGGCACGGGCATGGGCCGCGGAATGGGCGGCGGCCACGGCATGGGCGGCTCCATGGGCGGCGGGGCCGGCCAGAACGGCATCAGCGGCGGACGCCGCCTCGCCGGCGAGACCGGCGGCGTCGTCGGCGGCAAGGCTCAGCGAGCCGGTACGGCCGGCGGCACGGGGGCCGCGCGTCCCTTCACGCCCGGAGGTTCCGGTCTCGTCCGCGGGGGCACCCCGCAGTCGCGTGAGCGCGAGGAGCAGAACGGAGAGCGTCCCGACTACCTGGTCGAGGACGAGGAGACCTGGCAGCAGGGCCGCCGCGTGGCGCCGCCCGTCATCGACTGATCAGCGCGAGGAAACAGATGTCTACCAGCCGTACGCGTCGGAGCCGTGCCCGCGTCACCGCCTCGGCCGCCTTGGGGATGCTGCTGGTGGGCATCGCTTCCGTGCCCGCCCACGCGGAGAGCATCCGCTCGCAGCAGTGGCACCTCGACGCCTTCGGCGCGGAGGAGATCTGGCAGTACAGCACGGGCAAGGGCATCACCGTTGCGGTGATCGACACCGGGGTGGACAAGAGCAACCCGGACCTTCGCGGGCAGGTGCTCGAAGGAAGGGACTTCGCGTCATCCGAGGAATCCGGTGACCAGTTCACGGACTACGGCGGTCACGGTACGGGCATTTCCGGCCTGATCGCCGGGACGGGTGCGCGCGACGGTGGGAACGGGGCCTTCGGTCTAGCGCCAGGCGCCAAGATCCTGCCGATTCGACTTCCCGGCCTCAAAGGGGGCAAGACCAACATGGTCGAAGGGGGGAAGCGATTCAATCAGGTAGTCCCTCAAGCGATTCGATACGCGGCCGATTCCGGTGCCCAAGTCATCAACATGTCTGTGGGTAACGACACCGGCTCGCCGGCCCTCACCGACGCGGTGAAGTACGCCTTGGGCAAGGGCTCCCTCGTCTTCGCCTCCGTCGGGAACAGCGGTGACAAGAGGAATCAGGTCGAGTACCCGGGGGCGACCCCCGGAGTGGTCGGTGTCGGCGCCGTCGACAACAAGGGCACCCGTATCCCGATGTCCGAGTACGGCGATCAGGTCGACGTCGTCGCCCCCGGCAAGGACGTCGTGCACGCCTGCGGCGGAGGCACGGGCCTCTGCAAGTCCAGCGGTACCAGTGGAGCAACCGCCCTCGCCTCCGCCTCCGCCGCCCTCCTCTGGTCGAAGCACCCCGACTGGACCAACAACCAGGTCCTGAAGGTCATGCTCGACACGATCGCAGCCCCCTCCGGCGGCGAGAAGCGCAGCGACTACGTCGGCTACGGGGCGCTTCGGCCCCTCCGGACGCTGAAGACCCCGGGCGACCCCGGTCCGGCCGACGTCCGGCCGATCGACGACCTGACCGAGGCGGCGCCGACGGCGTCCGCCACGCCCTCCGCCGGCGGTGACCTGCCTTCGGCGCAGCCGGCCGCCGAGGAGTCCTCCGCCGCGCCCGGCCCCGTGGCGAGCGAGGAAGACAGCGGCACCGGCCTCTGGATCGGCCTCGGCATCGGCGCCGCCGTGCTGATCGGCGCCGCGGTGGCCGTACCCGTACTCCGTTCGCGGCGGAGCTGAACGCACCGAGCGCCGCCGGAACGTCCGTAACTCACCCATGGGGAAGTAGATGTCGTTCGACGAGGAGTGGAGCAAGGTCCGCAGCGAGACCGCGGCGATGCGGCTCAACAGCGTGCCCGCCGAGGGCGGCGGTGGAGGCGGAGGCGGCACCGACTACAAGGTGACGTCCGCCGAGCTCAGGGCGATCGGCAACGAGGCGCAGGAGCTCTTCCACTGGTTCGAGCGGGACGCGTTCCACGCGGGGGCGCAGACCGACGCGGCCTCCAAGAGCCTGGACGGTGACGGGTTCCTCACCGGGTCGGCGATGTGGACGATGTGGGACACCTGGCGCGGCCAGGCCGAGGCGCTGCTGAGCGCCTGCGCGCACATCCACAACCACTTGGAAGACACCGTCACCAGCCACGCCAACCACGAAGAAGTGCTGGTCACGAACTTCTCCATGTCCGAGATCGACAAGCACTTCAACTGAGCCGACGCCGGTGACGGCGAAGACCGTCCGGCTGACGAGGGAAACAGATGCTGAAGTTCGACCAGGTCCTCCACGCACGGCTCGGCGGCCTCAAAGAGGCGGTCACCGTCTGGTCGGAGACGGTGAGCAAGCTGGAGAAGACCAAGGAGAAGGCGGAGACCGGCCTCCAGGGCAAGGCCGAGAAGGCCGACTGGAAGGGCGAGAACGCCGGGGTGACCCAGGCGTTCGTCCGCAAGACGGCCAAGGAGTTCGGAGACGCCCTCACCGAGGCGCGCAGCATCCGCAACATCCTGAGGGACGCCGAGTCCGAGTTCCAGGGCGCGAAGAGCGATCTGGAGAAGCTCGTGCACGAAGCCCCGGGAAAGGGCATGCGCATCGACGAGACGGGCACGGTCGGGTACCTCATCCGCCCTGACAGCCGATCCAAGGACTACGACGGTCCGAAGCCCCAGCCAGCGGACTTCGATGCCATGCGCGCGGCGGTCAAGGCCGCGATCGACCGCGCGAACAACGCGGACGACGTCGCCTCCCGCGCCCTGCGCGGTCTCGTCGGCACCGACAAGATGAACTTCTCCGGCACGGACTACGACTCCCTCAAGGCCGCCTCGAAGGCGCAGGACGCCGAGGACGCGCACGCCGCCTACGAGCTGTACAAGAAGGGCGACCAGGCCACCCCGGAGGAGATCGACCGGCTCAACGCCCTCTTCAAGGCCAACCAGAAGGACCCGTACTTCGCCGAGAAGTTCGCCCTGGAGGTCGGGCCGAAGGGCAGCATGGAGTACTGGGCCGACATGGGCGACCCCAGTGACGGCTCCCGCCTCGGCGTCGACCACCGGGACAAGCTCAAGGAACTCCAGACGAACTGGAGTCTGACCCTCGCCACCGCGACTCATTCCACCAGCCCCGAGATGGAGCAGTGGAAGGCCGACGTCATCAAGGCCGGCAGCGAGCCCATCCAGACCCGCGGCACCAGCCCGTACGGCTTCCAGGTCATGAGTAACCTGATGCGGGTCGGCGACTACGACGACAAGTTCCTCAAGGACTACGGCAACGGCCTCGTCGCCACCGAGCGGAAGATGACCCACGACGGGCGGCTCCCCGCCGACCGGGCCTGGCACCAGACGACCGGCATGTCCAGCCACCTGAACTGGATGGGCGGCGACCTCGGCAACGACCCCATGATCGGTTTCATGGAGGGACTCGGGCACAACCCGAAGGCGTCGACGGACTTCTTCAACGGCTCCGTCGACCTCACGCCCGAGAACACCAAGGACGACAAGAAGCTCGACCCGTTCGACTACTTCACCAAGGACCGCGAGTGGCCCGAGGAGCTCAACGACAAGGGTGACAGGACCAAGGAGCCCGGCTACAACGCGCTCGGCCACGCCCTGGAGTCCGCGACCACCGGCCACCCGTACGACGCCGAGGCCGAGGGCCTCAAGGACGTGCGGACCAAGGACAACGCGGAGGTCATGCAGAAGGTCGTCGAGCGGTACGGCAGCGACCCCAAGTTCATGCACCAGCAGCCGGGCATCGACGACAGCCTCAGCAAGATGGGTGCTGCCTACATCGACGAGTTCAACCGTTCTCTTGAGCAGGAGAACCAGACGTCGATGGAAGAGATGCCGAACTCTCCCTTCGGCGCGCGGCACAACGAGAAGGGTGAGCCCCGGTTCGGCGCGGAGTTCGAGGACTCGCTGCTGTTCAACCGAGGTGACGCGGTCAACTTCCTGAGTACGGTCGCCCAGAGCGAGACCGGGCACGCCCAGCTGTCGGCCGCCCAGACGGTCTACACGACGAGCGTGATGGACGAGGTGGCGCCCAAGCCCGGTTCCGGCCCGGCGCGGGACCTGGACCTCACCGACGCCAAGACCACGCTGCGAATCGGTGCGGAGACACACTCGATCTTCGACCAGTCGCGGATGGCCCAGATCGATCAGCAATACGAGATCGATTCGGAGGAGCACAAGAAGGCCGTCGGGCGCACCACGGAATGGGTGAAGTTCGGAGTCGGGGCGGCGGCGGCAGGAGGCGTCGCCGCGCTGACCGGAGGGGCGGGCGGTGTGCTGGTCCCGCTGGCCGCGGAGACCGTCGGAGGTGCCGTGACGACCCTGATCGGCATGGAAGCAGACGACATGGCCGAGAAGTACTCGGAGGACGAGCTCCTCAAGGAGAAGTCGGACAAACTCAAGGACGACGCCCTGGACAAGGGCAAGAACAATGCGCTGATGCCCGGCCAGGCATACGCGAGGACTCCCGGCTGGAGCCGGGACGACGCCAATTATCTTGAGGAAGAGCTCACCAAGTACGTGAAGGACAGCAGGGGCCACGTCAGGGACGATTCGCTGCCCGACCCGTACGACGAGAAGAAGGACGGCAAGGTCACATGACACCGATCCGCGCGCGGGGCGCCTGGGCAGGAATCGTGCTGCTCGCCTTGTCCGCCACGGCCTGCTCCTCCGGGGGCGGCGACGAGGCGGCCAAGGGGCTGCCGGTGTCCGAGGTGTGCGGTGGGTTCGCGTCGGAGGCCGCCACGGCCTCGGCACTTGAAGCCATCGCGGGCAAGGACGCCCGGCTGACGAGCGACGGATCCGAGCCGGACAGAGTCGTCGACGAGCTGAAGAAGGCCGCGGGGACGCCGCAGAGCGGTAAGAAGCGGCAGAAGGACATCCCGTTCTGCACGCTGGAGACGGCGGGGGACGAGAAGAACGTTCTGAGCATCACCTTCCGTGAAGCCCTCGCCATCCCCGGCGACGAGGGCAGCCGCGACATCGTGACGTTCTTCTCCACGGGGAAGCGGGCGACCTCCTCGGACCTGCACGCCCAAATCCACTTCGCGTGTCGGATGAAGGCGCCGGCTCACGAGATCGTCATCTCCGCCGAGTTGGAGCGGGCCGACGAGAACGAGGCCGACCACGCGGGCATCAGGAACGATCAGATCACCCTCGTCAACACGGCGGCCCGGTCCGTCTCGGCCCAGCTGGGCTGCGAAGGGGACGGGCTGGTCGACGGTGTGCCGGCACAGACACAGCCGTAGGAACCGGGGGCCTCACACCCCGAACACCGGCATCGCCGCGATCCGGCCCCCTCGGGCGATGAAGACGCGGTTCCCGCCGCTCGCGAGCTGGTAGGTGCCCTCGCGCTTCATCGTCGCGGTGAAGAGGTGGTCGTGGGTGGCTTTGTGGACCACGAGGACGGAGCTGTTGTCGGGGGCGTGGAGCCAGACCGTGGCTCCCTCGACGGCCGGGGGGTCGACGGTGCCCGGGCCCGTGCCGTCCAGGACCTCGTACCAGTCGGAGACGGGGAAGCGGACGTCGCGCAGGGTCTTGTACCGGTAGGCGTGGTAGCTGTTCATCGCGAAGACGAGGTCGCCCGAGGCCACGGGTGTGCCCCACGGGACGACGTCGTGGTTCGCGTCGTCCTCCCAGAGGAAGTCGCCCCGGTCGAGGCGCCGGGCCGTCAGCTTGCGGCCGCCGAAGTAGGCCGCGTTGTTGTCGCCGAGAGCGGGGGCCTGGCCGTCCGTGCCCTGGTCCTTGATCTCCCAGTCCGTCTCGCCGGTCGCGGTGAAGAGGGCCGCGACGTGGCCGTCCCTGCCGTGGATCACGAGCCGCTTGCGGCCCACGGCCGCCTTGGCGGCGCCGTCGGGGGAGCGCGGGGAGGTCATCGGCCTGGTCCAGATGGTGGCGAGCGTCCAGGCATCGAGGGCGCGCAGTTCGTTGTCCTTCGTGACCAGGTAGACGTGGGTGTCGTCGGCCGCGAGCACGGCGTCCACGTCGGACTGGGACTGCCAGACGGGCCTGCCGGTGGAAGCGACGAAGGAGCGGAGCACGCCGTTCTCGTCGACGGCGACGACGAGCCGGTCGGCGACGGAGACGTAGCCGGCGTCGGCGTCGACGTCCCCGGCCCGCCACCGCTCCTTGCCGTTCGTGACGGACAGGGCGAGCAGACCGCCCGTCTTCGCCTGGGTGACGAGGACATCCCTGACCGGCAGCGGGAGTTCGCCCCCGGGGGCCACGACGTCGAACGGGCCCCAGAGGGGCTTCGGGACCTCGCCCGGCTTCGTGTCGACGGCGGAGACGAAGGCGGCCTCCGGGGTCGCGACGGCCGCCGGCACGTCGGCGGTCGGCGACTTCTTCCCGCCCCGGCCCAGCCACCAGGCACCCGCCCCGCCGCCGACGCCGAGGACGGCCACGCCGGTGGCCGCGCCGGTGAGGAAGCGCCGGCGGGACGGGGACGACGCGGGGACGGCGGTGTCCGCGGGCACCACGAGGCGCTTCGTGGCGGTCTCCCGCCGCTTGATGTCGTCGGCGAGCGGGCCCTTGCGCCAGGCGCGGTCGGCGCCCTTGGGCGGGGCGAACGCCTCGGCGATCCGTGGGGGTGCCGGGCGGTGGGCCGGGTCCTTCGCCAGGCAGGAGGCGATCGGTTCCCGGAGTTCCGGCGGGACCAGGCTCAGGTCCGGACTGCCGTGCACGACCTCGTACTGCACGGCGGCGACGTGCCCGCCGTCGAAGGTCCGCCGCCCGCTCGCCGCGTACGCGAGGACCGCCCCGAGGGAGAAGACGTCCGAGGCGGGTCCGACCCGCTGCCCGAGGACCTGCTCGGGGGCGCCGTACCCGGGGGTGACGGGGATCTGGCCCGTGGTGGTGAGGGTGAGGCCGTGTTCGGGGCGGGCGATGCCGAAGTCGATGACGCGGGGGCCGGTCGAGGTGAGCACGATGTTCGCGGGCTTGAGGTCGCGGTGGACGAGCCCGGCGACGTGGATGTCGTGCAGCGTGGCGGCCAGGCGGACGGCGAGGGCGCGGACCGTCGGCACGTCCATCGGGCCGTACGTCCGGACGGCCTCGTCGAGCGTCGGGCCGGCGAGGAACTCGGCGGCGATCCACGGCCGTCCTCCCTCGGTCTGCGCGCCCAGGACCCGCGCGACGCCCTTGCTCGCGACGGCGCGCGCCATGTCGGCCTCGCGGACGAAACGCTGGGCGAGGTGCCGGTCGTGGGCGAGTTCGGGGCGCAGGACCTTGACGGCGGCGGGTGCCCCGTCGCCGTCGCGGCCCACGTACACCTTGCCCATGCCGCCCTCGCCGAGGACGCCGAGCAGACGGTACGGGCCGAGCCGGAGGGGGTCGCCGGTGCCGAGGGGCTGAGTGGTCACGGGAGTGTTCTCCGGTGCGTGAGGGGGCGGACGTCCGACGGCGGGCGCCGTCAGACGAGGGGGAGGGCCACGGCGGATGTCTTGCCGGCGCCGATGACGCGGGCCCGTTCCGTGTCGGCGACGAACCGCCACGCCTCGGTCGGGAACACCCAGGCCGAGCGGCGGGTGGTCATGTCGATGGCGCTCAGCCCGCCCGCCACCGGTGCGTACACGAAGGTCTCGCCGACCACGGGCATGCCGCGGAAGTCCGGGGTGAGCGAGCGGCCGGAGGGCTCTTCCGTCCAGCGTCTGACGCCGTAGTCGGCCGTGACGGCCAGCAGGCCCGGGGTGCTCCTGTTCTCGTGGGCGTACACCATCCCGCCCGCGACGGCCGGCATGCCGTAGGCGGTGGTGGCGGAGCCGGAGCCGTGCTCCCAGGCGACGGTGCCGTCGGTGACGCGCAGCGCCCGGAGGCGGTCGCCGCCGAAGTAGGCGTGCCGCTCGTCGACCGCGAGCTGGCCCGGCCTGAAGGACGCGGAGTCCCTCAGCGGGAGGCGGCGCTTCCACAGCTGGCGCCCGGTCCCGACCTCGCGCGCCTGCACGAGGAAGCTCTCCAGGTCACTGCTGTTCTTGCCGAGGATCAGCCGGCCGTCGGCCACCTGGGCGAGCCACGGGCGGACGCCGTCCCATGGGTACACCTGGCGCCATGCCTCCTTGCCCGTGCGCAGGTCGACGGCGATCAGGTGCCAGCCCGTCTCGTTGACGTCCGGGTGGGTGCTGGGGTCGCCCCGCCGCGAGGCGGCGAACAGCAGGCCGCCGGCGGCCGCGAGGAGTTTGGTGCCGTTGCTCGAGCCGTCGAACCCGTTCACCTTGACGGTGGGGGCCGCCTCCTTGCCGGTGCGGGCGTCGAGCTTCCGGATCAGGAGGGCGCCGGGCCCTTCGAGGGGGCCGCCCGACACGTAGAAGAACGTGCCGTCGGTCGTGATCTGGTGAGGCTCGGAGACCGCGTCATCCGACCAGAGTTCCCTGCCGTCCCGCACGGCCAGCGCCCGGAACGTCACCTTCTCCGGGAACCCCACGACGTCACCCGCGACCAGCGGCAGGACGCTCTCCTCGGGGTCCAGGGACTCCCCGCGCCACAGGGCGGCCGGCGACCCGTCCGCGGCCGTCGACGCCGGGATCGCGGTGGGGCCGGGGGTGCCGCCGGCGGGGTCGGCCGGAGCCTCGCGGGAGTTCAGCCAGGTCCAGAGGCCGCCGCCGGCGGCGGCGAGGCCGAGGAGGGCGCCGCCTCCGGCGGTCAGGAGACGGCGACGGGAGAGCGGAGGGCTCGGGACGGTCTCGGCGAGGGCGGAGGCGGCCGGGGCGGGAAGGCGCTGGGGGGCCGGGAGCCAGACGTCGTGGGCGCGGCGGGCGATGTCGGCGAGGACGAGCGGGGGGAGGTGGTCGGCGAAGTCGCCGTGGCCGTCGTGGAGGTGGGCGACGAGGGTGGCGGTGGTGGGACGGGCGGCGGGGTCCTTGGCGAGGCAGGCGGTGAGGAGGGGGAGGAGGGCGGCGGGGACGCCGGTGAGGTCGGGGTCGGCGTGGCGGACGCGGTAGAGGAGGTCGGCGGGGGAGCCGGTGCCGAAGGGGCCGTGGCCGGTGGCGGCGAAGACGAGGACGCCGGCGAGGGCGAACACGTCGCCGGCCGGGTGGTGTTCCTCGCCGCCGGCCTGTTCGGGCGACATGTAGGCGGGGGTGCCGGCGGCGGCTCCGGTCCGGGTGAGGCGGTCGTCGCCGGCGGCGCGGGCGATGCCGAAGTCGATGATCTTCGGGCCGTAGGCGGTGACGAGCACGTTCGACGGCTTGAGGTCGCGGTGGACGACGTCGGAGGAGTGCAGCTGGGCGAGCGCGCCGGCCAGGGCGGCGCCGAGGGCGCGGACGGTCGGCTCGGGGAGGGGCCCGCCGAGGGCGACGGCGTCGTCGAGGGGCGGGCCGAGGACGTACTCGGTGGCCAGCCAGGGCGTCTCGGCGAGGGGGTCGGCGTCGACGACGGCCGCGCCGTGGCGGGCGCCGATGATCCGGGCCGCGTCGGTCTCCAGGCGGAAACGGGCCCGGAAGGCGGGGTCGGTGGCGAGCCGCGCGTGGACGGTCTTCAGCGCGACGGTGCGCCCGCCGGGGGTCCGGGCGAGGTAGACCGTGCCCATGCCGCCGGAGCCCAGGCGGGCGAGGAGGCGGTAGGTGGCGACGGCGGCCGGGTCGTCGTGGGTCAGGGGCGACAGCATGAGGTCAGGTCCGTGGGATCCAGAGCGAGGGTGGGCGTGTGGGGGCGGGGGGCGGCGGGACCGGAGGGCGGCGTACGGGCCCGGGGCCGGTCCCCGTGTGTCACGTGCGGACGGTCGCCGGTTCGGGCGCGCCGGGCGGCGGGGGCAGTTCGGCGGCGAGGAGCTCCGCGGACTGGCGGGCGAGGGCCGCGACGACGCGGCCGGGCAGCCAGCCGGGGGTGAGCAGGGCGGCCGCCGAGTCGAGGACCGTGGCGTGCGTGGTGGGCGGGGCGAGCGCCGCCGCGAGCGCGGCCGCGGTGGGCCGGTCGGCGGGGTCGCGGGCCAGGCAGGAGGAGATCACCGGCCGCAGGGCGGGCGGGAGTTCGTCGCGCTCGGGCACGGTGTGGCCGGTGGCGGCGTACGCGAGGACCGCGCCGAGCGCGAAGACGTCGCCCGCGGGCCGCGGCCGTCCGCCGGCGGCCTGCTCGGGTGCCAGGGCGCCCGCGTCGAGGCCGGGGAGCCCGGTGCGGGGCTCGCCGTCGGCGCCGGCCGCCCGTACCGCGCCGAAGCAGCTCAGCCGGGGGCCCTCCGAGGTGAGCAGGACCGCGGCCGGGGACACCCCGGCGTGCGTGACTCCCTGGGCGTGCGCGGCGGACAGCGCCTCGGCGAGCGCGGCGCCCACAGCCCGCACGCTCGCCTCGGGCAGCGGGCCGCCGTGGACGGCGAGGGCCACGGGGAGCGGGAGGAGAGGGACGTACGGGGTCGCGTACCAGGGGGCGTCGCCGGGGGCGGCCAGCTCGGTGACGGGGGCGGTGAAGGGGCCGAGGAAGCGGCGGGCCGCGTCGGCCTCGACGGCGAAGCGGGCCGGGTCGGCGCCGGACAGCGGAGCGTTGACGAGGACCGTCCGTTCGCCGTCGTGGGTGCGGGCGACGAAGCGGCGGCAGGGGACGGCGGGCGCGTGCGAGCCGGCCGGGTCGAGGCGGGTGATCAGGCGGTACGGACCGATCCGGCGGGCGGACTCCCCCCGCGTGCGCGACTGTTCCACGTCCCCGTTCCCCCCCGTCGTTCCGGCGCCCCGTGACGACGGGGGCCCGCCGAGCCTACCGAGACGGGGGCGCGGGGCCGTGGCCGGGAGCCGTCCTGTCCCCGGCCGGCCGTCGTCGGCGCGCCGGCCGGATGCCGCGAACGTCCGGGCTGTCCGAGTTGCGAAGGTGAAGCAGGCGCGCGGACGGCGCAGGACGTCCGGGACGGGCGGGGATTTCCCGTCGGCGCGTGCTCGAACGAGTGCCCGGGGACTACGATCGCGGTGCTTCCCCGGGCGTGGAACTTGCTGGGGCGAAGCCGGAACGGACACCGTCAGACGGTCACGGGAGCAACGGGGGCGAGCATGTCGTTCGAAGAGGAGTGGGCGGCCGTACGGACCACGTCGACGGCCAACGTGAGCATGAGACTCAACCAGGTCGCCCCCGAGCCGGGCGGCGGGGGCGGCGGCAACGCCGACCTCAGCGTCGACCAGGACAAGCTCGGCGCCATCGGCAGCGCCGCGTACGCCCTGCACGGCCGGCTGGTCAAGGACGGCAACCACGCGCGGACGAGCACGGGGGAGGCGGCGACGGGCCTGTCCAGCCACGGCTTCCTGACCGGCTCCGCGCTGTCGACCGTGCAGCAGACGTGGAGCTCGCAGCTGAGCACGCTGATCGACGCCTGCGCCAACATCTCCAACCACCTCGACTACAGCGCCGCCTCGCACGCCAAGGAAGAGGCGGACATCACGGCGGCCCTCTCGGCATCCAAGATCAACGAGTACCTCAAGTAGGCGGGGGACCTGCTGTGCTGACCTTTGACAACGTGTACCAGGCTCCGCTCGACAAGATGAAGACCACGGCCGACGACTGGGCCGCGATGAAGGGCAAGCTCGACACGCTCGCCCAGGACGCGCAGTCGACGATGGCCGCGAAGGCCAGGGACGACTACTGGCGCGGGGTGAACGCCGAGGTCACCAAGCCCTTCGTGGACAAGACCGCCAAGGAGTTCGGCGACGCCGCCAAGGCGGCCGACGGCATCCACAAGGTGCTGGAGGACGGCTACAACGCCTTCAAGAAGGCCAAGGACGACCTGAAGAAGATCGTCGAGACGGAGGCCCCCGCGAAGGGCTTCCGGGTGAGGTCCGACGGCGTCGTCGAGGCCGTCGAACCGCTCTCCCGGACCAAGGACCAGGGGATGCGCCACGACCCCGACTTCCAGGACATGGTCCGCAAGGAGCGCGCCGACATCGAGGCCATGCAGCGCAGGATCGACGCGATCGTCGAGACCTGCGACGACGCCGACGTGTCCTGCTCCAACGCCCTCAAGGCCAACATCACGGGCGACCAGCACAACTTCAGCGCCCCGAAGTACACCAGCCTCGACGCCGAGGAGGCGCAGCGCGCCGTCGACCTCGCCAAGAAGGGCCGCGACATCTCCCACGAGGAGCTGATGCGCCTCAACGAGCTGCTCAAGGACAACAGCGGCTCCAAGGAGTTCTCCCGGACCTTCTACGACGGCCTCGGCCCCAAGGGCTCCCTGGAGTTCTTCGGCCAGCTGTCCACCGACACCTACGACTACTCCAAGGTCGACAAGCAGCGCCTCGCCGACGTCCAGGAACTCCAGAAGAACATGGGGCTCAACCTGGCGACGGCCACCCAGGGCGGCGACGCGTGGACCGACAAGTGGTCCACCGAGATGCGCAAGCTCGGCACCGAGCGCATCCCCCTCGTCAAGTACGACAACAACCCCGCCTTCGGCTACCAGTTGCTCGGCGGCATCATGCGCTACGGCGACTACGACAAGAAGTTCCTCGTCCCCATCGCCGAGCACGTCACCCAGCTCCACGCCAAGGACCCGTACTTCTTCGCCGACAGCAAGCCCCTGGGCGGCGGCTGGCTCAAGAACCAGTACAACCCGTCCGGGGTCAACGGCTCGGGCTTCGACCCGATGATCCCGATGCTGGAGGCGCTGGGCCACAGCCCGGAGGCGTCCAAGGAGTTCTTCTCCAAGGAGCCCACGGCCTACAACCAGGACGGCACCCCCGGCGGGACCGTCGACCTGGACGCGAAGAAGGACGGGAACCAGAAGGGCTACCTGGACTTCTTCCAGAACAAGGACTACGAGTTCTTCCCCGATGTCGAGGGCCACAACCCGGACGACTGGAAGAAGACCGCGGCATACATGCCGGACGCCCTCGGCCACGCCCTGGAGGCGGCGACGACGGGGCACGGCTGGGACGACCCCAACCCGCAGCTGCACCGCGACGAGAAGTCCGCCGAGATCATGAAGCAGGTGATCGACTCCTACGGCACCAACACCGAACTCCGCGAGCAGCACAAGCCGCTGATGGACAGCCTGGGCCGGATGGGCGCGGCGTACATCGACGACCTGAACTACTCGACGTACAACTTCGGCGACTCCGGCGACGCCCTGGGCCGGGACAAGCTCTTCGGCGCGAGCAGCGACGGGAGCACGCGCACGGACTTCGGCGAGGGCGCCAGTCTCCGGTTCATGAACGCCGTGGCGGGCGACGAGGACGGGTACAAGTCGCTCTCCGCCGCACAGCAGGTCTTCGAGGCCGGCGGTCTGAAGGCGATGGAGGGGGACAAGGACTCGCAGCTCACCTTCCTTCACAACTCGAGCAAGCTGCACGGCATCCTCGACGAGTCGCGGATCGACGCCATCTCCCTGGAGTTCAAGGACCAGGAGGAGGCCAAGAACCTCGCGATGGAGCAGCAGGCCGAGTGGCGGAAGTCCGCCGTCAGCGGTGGTGTCGCCGCGGTGGTCGGCGTCGGCTCCGCCGTGGTGCTCGGGCCCGCGGCCGGAGTCGTGGCGGCGACCGCGGTCCCGATCATCATGGAGTCCGTGGGTTCCGCGGTCAGCACGGACTACGCCTCGGACACCCTCCAGTACCTCAAGGACAACGAGTACAAGAACGACGACGACGCGGACTCCGCGGTCGTGGACGCCCGTCAGGAAGGCCGCCGCGCGGTGGTCGTGCCCTCCCTCAACGTCGCCGAGATGCAGGGTATGACGGAGAGCGAGCGACGGGAGCTGATCCGTGAGATCGAGTACTCGTACAACTCGGGCGCGAAGAGCGTCGACGACCTAACCGCGAACAAGTGAGGCAGCGGACAGTGAACGACACGACGCGGAGGCTGTCGGGTACCGCCGCCGTTGCCCTGGCCGCGGCCCTGGCCCTGACCGGGTGCTCCGGAGACGAGGGCGGCGGGTCCCGGGAGAGCGCGGCTGCCGTGTCCCCGGCAGCCCTGAAGAACTGCGGGCAGGTCTTCGGGGAGCGGAACGTCGAGGCGCTCCGGGCCGATCTCGGGGAGGCGTTCCGGCCCCACGACCGCTCGCTCACCGAGATGAAGGAGCGGATGGTCACGGAGGCGCGGGCCTGGAACCCCGACACGGACAAGCTCTCGCGGACGACCTTCCGTCCCTGCCAGATCGAGGGCCGGGCGGACGGCAAGGAAGCCTGGGTCAACGCCACGGCCGGATGGTCGACGTACGACGTGGCCTTCATGACCGACGGGAAGCACGCGCGCGACTTCCGCGAAGTGGCGAAGGGCGTCTACCTCGACCGCGGCGAACGGCTGGAGGGCCACCCCCTCGTCATGGCGTGCACGGTCCCGGGCACCCGCGCGGGCCAGGGCGAGGAACTGCCGCTCCAGGTCTCCGTGGCCGACACGGACCGCACGGACCGGTCCGTGTCCACGGAGCAGCTCCTGAAATCCCTCGCGGAGAGCACGCGCGCCCTCCTCGGCTGCGCGGAGAAGCCCCCGATCCCCGACGACCTGCTGCCGTGACGGCGAGGATCCGGAGGGCGGCGGCGGTCCTCGCCCTGGCCCTCGCCGCGTCGGCCTGCTCCGAGGGCGGTGACGGGCGGGCCGGCGCGGACCCCGCGCAGGCCGAGGCCGGACTCTCCGCCTGCACGGCGGCCTTCGGGGCGGCGAACGTCACGGCCGTGCGGGAGGAGTTCGGCGAGACGTTCCGGCCGAGCGGCGGACCGCCGGAGGGGATCAGGGACCGGGTGCTCGCGGAGGCGCGGGAGTGGGTCCCCACGGACGACGACCTCCGCCGCTCCGCCTCCACTCCGTGCACCGTGTACGGCACCCGGGGCGGCACCCCGACGGAGATCACCGCCGTCGTCGCCTGGTCGATCTACGTGATGGACAGGGTCGCCGGGAGCCGCGGGGCGGGGAAGTGGCGCGAGGTCGCGAAGGACGTGTACGTCCGGAAGCGGGAGACCGGTGCCCGGCGTCCCCTGCTCATGCGGTGCACCGTCCCCGGTGCCGTACCCGCGCAGGGGGACGGGCTGCCGCTGGAGGTCTCGGTGAGCGGCTGGAGGCTGGGGACCGAGCTCGAGGACCGGCTTCTGACGGCCTTCGCCCGGAGCACGCGGGAGCTGCTCGGGTGCCGGGAGGACGTCTCCGTTCCGGACGCCCTGCCGGGGTGACCCCCAGGGCCGTCGGGCCCTGGTCGTCGCCGGTGTGCTCGTCGCGGGTGGGCGCGTCGTCGCGGGTGTGCGCGCGGGGGGTCAGTCCTCGGCCGTCTCGGTGGCGGGGGAGAGCTGGGAGAGGAGGAGGACGGCCGAGCGGGTGACGAGGGCGGCGAGGAGGATCGTGGCGAGGCCGTCGACGTGGAGGTCGGAGACCTTGGGACCGAGCCAGGAGAGCAGCCACCAGATGAGGGCGTCCTGGACGAAGCCGGCGAGCCCGAAGACCAGGAGGGTGCCGAGGGGCACGCGCCCCGAGGGGCCGATGTGGACGATCTGGGTGAGGACCACGATCACCACGGTGGCGATCAGGACCGAGAGGACCGCGTCGACGGTCTCCGCACCCAGGGTGATGCCGGGCAGCAGGCCCCCGGCGAGCGCCACCCCGACGAGGACGCCCAGCTTGCGTACGCCTTGATCGCTCATGGGGGGACTCTGGCACAGCCCACCTGCGGATGTGAAGGTTCCGTAAGGAAGATCGTCCAGGGGTCGTCCAGGGGCCGTCCAGAAGCCGGCCGGAGGTCATCCGGAGACCGGCCCGAGTCCGGCCGGAGACCGGCCCGAGTCCGGCCGGAGACCGGCCCGAGTCCGGCCGGAGACCGGCCCGAGTCCGGCCGGGGGTGGATCGTTGGAGACCGTGGCGGGAATCGAACCCGCGTAACTCGCTTTGCAGGCGAGTCCCTGAACCACTCGGGCACACGGTCGCGTCGTCGGCGACTGGTATGACCGTAGGGGGAGGGGCGGAGGGGGCTCAAGGGTTCCGGGGGCCGCGCCATACGACTGCCACACGGCCGCAACACGGCGTTCGTGGTCGTACGTCCAAGGGCGGAGGGGAGCCGGGACTCCTGACAGGGGTCAAGAAGCGCTTCACCTCTTACTCTGGGGGAATGAGCGCCCTCGAACCCCGCGACGCCGACGTCGCCGCCGACCCCGGACCCCGCGCCCCGCACGACGAGGCGAAGGGGTCCGTCCTCGACGGGGCCCACCGGGCGCTCAGTATCGGCATCGTCTCCGTCGTGCTGCTCATCGCGTTCGAGGCGACGGCCGTCGGCACCGCGATGCCGGTGGCCGCCCGCGAGCTGAACGGCGTCTCCGTCTACGCCTTCGCCTTCTCCGCGTACTTCACCACCAGCCTCTTCGGCATGGTGCTGGCCGGGCAGTGGTCCGACCGCCGCGGCCCCCTCGCCCCGCTCACCGCGGGGATCAGCGCGTTCGCCGCCGGACTGCTCCTCTCCGGGACGGCGGGCGCGATGTGGCTGTTCATCCTCGGCCGGGCCGTGCAGGGGTTCGGCGGCGGCCTGGTGATCGTCGCGCTGTACGTGGTCGTCGGGCGGGCCTACGCCGAACACCTCAGGCCCGCGATCATGGCCGCCTTCGCCGCCAGCTGGGTCGTCCCCTCCGTCGTCGGGCCGCTCGCCGCCGGATCGATCACCGAGCACCTGGGCTGGCGCTGGGTCTTCGTCGGCATCCCCGTCCTCGTCGTCTTCCCGCTCGCCCTCGCGCTGCCCGCGATACGCCGCACCGCCTCGGGCCCGGCCGACCCCGGGGCGCCCGTCGCGCCCTGGGACCGGCGGCGCATCCTGCTCGCGCTCGCCATCTCGGCCGGCGCCGGGCTCCTCCAGTACGCGGGCCAGGAGCTGCGCTGGCTCTCCCTGCTGCCCGCCGCGGCGGGTCTGGCGCTCCTCGTGCCCGCCGTGCGCGGACTGCTGCCCCACGGCACCTGGCGGGCGGCGCGCGGTCTGCCCTCCGTCGTCCTGCTCCGGGGCGTCGCCGCCGGCTCCTTCATCGCGGCCGAGTCCTTCGTGCCGCTGATGCTCGTCACCCAGCGCGGCCTGAGCCCCACGCTCGCCGGCTTCTCGCTCGCGGCCGGCGGCCTGACCTGGGCGCTCGGCTCCTGGATCCAGTCCCGGCCGTGGACGGAGCCCTACCGGGAGCGTCTCGTCGTCCTCGGGATGGTCCTGGTCGCCCTCGCGATCGCCACGGCGCCGAGCGTGCTCATCGCCTCGGTCCCGGTGTGGGTGCTCGCCGTGGCCTGGGGCGTCGGCTGTCTCGGCATGGGCGCGGTCATCGCCTCCACGAGCGTGATCCTCATGAAGCTCTCGGCCCCCGAGGAGGTCGGCGCCAACTCGGCCGCCCTCCAGATCTCCGACGGCCTCTCCAACGTCCTCCTGCTCGCCGCGGGCGGCGCGGCCTTCGCCGCGCTCGGCGGCGGCGCCGTCGGTCACGCCGTCGACGCCGCCGCCAGTGGCGCGGGCTCCCACCCGGCCGCCTTCGCCGCGGTCTTCCTGCCGATGGCGGGCGTGGCGGCGGTGGGGGCGTGGGTGGCGACGCGGCTGGGGGAGGGGCGGAGCTGAGCGCTCGGTACCAGATCGACCCCACGGTGGTACCGTTCTGGTATGGCGATGAACCTGCGTCTCCGTGACGACCAGACCGAGGCCCTGAAGCAGCGCGCCGAGCAGGAGGGCACGAGCATGCACGCGATCCTGCTGCGCGCCGTCGACGACTACCTCGCGCGCACCGCCCAGGACGCGATCGTGCGCAAGACGGCCATGGAGCAGGCGACCAAGTGGCACGAGCTGATGGAGCGGCTCAAGTGACCTGCGTCTACCTCTCCGGCGAGGACGTCCTCGTCATCGCCGAGCACGCGGTCGACGACCAGGAGATCGTCGTCCGCGACGCGGGACTCCTCGACTCGGCGGTGCACCGGCCGTCGGCCGCGATGTTCGGCGAGGAGGCGTACCCCGACCTCGTGGGGAAGGCGGCCGCGCTGCTCCAGTCACTCGCGGTGAACCACCCCTTCGTCGACGGCAACAAGCGCACGGCGTGGCTGTCCTGCGTCACCTTCCTCGCCATGAACGGCGTCCAGCTCCGGCCGGACATCGACGCCGCGGAACGCCTGGTCATCGCCGTGGCGACCGGTGAGACCGACGACGTCGGGGCGATCGCCGACGGGCTGCGGGCGCTGATCGTCCCCGACGAGGGGTGAGTTCGGGCGCGACGTGAGGTGGATCGCAACCGGGGGGTGCCCGCCCCGTTTCGTACGAGGTTCCGGCCGGGCCGCCGGTAAGGTGGCCCGGTTGTCATATCTGGACGAGCGTCGAACCCGGAGATCGTGACTACTACCACCACCTCCTCCCATCACCTTTCTCCCGCCTTCCCAGGACGGGCCCCGTGGGGTACCGCCGGCAAGCTGCGCGCGTGGCAGCAGGGGGCGATGGAGAGATACATCCAGGAGCAGCCCCGTGACTTCCTGGCCGTCGCCACCCCCGGCGCAGGCAAGACGACCTTCGCCCTGACCCTGGCGTCGTGGCTGCTGCACCACCACGTGGTGCAGCAGATCACCGTCGTGGCGCCCACCGAGCACCTGAAGAAGCAGTGGGCGGCGGCCGCCGCCCGCATAGGCATCAAGCTGGACCCCGACTACAGCGCCGGGCCGCTCAGCAAGGAGTACGACGGGGTCGCCATCACCTACGCCGGTGTGGGCGTCCGCCCGATGCTGCACCGCAACCGTTCCGAACAGCGCAAGACCCTCGTCATCCTCGACGAGATCCACCACGCGGGAGACTCGAAGTCCTGGGGCGAGGCGTGCCTGGAGGCCTTCGAGCCGGCCACCCGCCGCCTCGCGCTGACCGGAACGCCCTTCCGGTCGGACACCAACCCGATCCCCTTCGTGACGTACGAGGAGGGCAACGACGGCATCCGCCGGTCCTCGGCGGACTACACGTACGGCTACGGCAACGCCCTCGGCGACGGCGTCGTGCGGCCGGTCATCTTCCTCTCCTACAGCGGCAACATGCGCTGGCGGACCAAGGCGGGCGACGAGATCGCCGCACGCCTCGGCGAACCGATGACCAAGGACGCCGTCTCGCAGGCGTGGCGCACCGCGCTGGACGCCAAGGGCGACTGGATGCCGAACGTCCTGCGCGCCGCCGACCAGCGGCTCACCGAGGTCAGGAAGTCCATCCCGGACGCCGGCGGCCTCGTCATCGCCTCCGACCAGGACTCGGCCCGCTCGTACGCCAAGCTGATCCGCGAGATCACCGGCACGAAGGCCACCGTCGTCCTCTCCGACGACACGGGCGCCTCGAACCGCATCGACGAGTTCAGCGAGAACGACGACCGGTGGATGGTCGCCGTCCGCATGGTGTCGGAGGGCGTCGACGTCCCCCGCCTCGCCGTCGGCGTGTACGCGACCACCATCTCGACCCCGCTGTTCTTCGCGCAGGCCGTCGGCCGCTTCGTGCGTTCGCGCAGGCGCGGCGAGACCGCGTCCGTGTTCCTTCCCACCATCCCGAGCCTCCTCGGCTTCGCCAACGAGATGGAGGTCGAGCGCGACCACGTCCTCGACAAGCCCAAGAAGGCCGGCGAGGACGACCCCTACGCCGAGTCCGAGAAGGAGCTCGCCGAGGCCGAACGCCAGCAGGACGAGGACACCGGCGAGCAGGACATGCTGCCCTTCGAGGCGCTGGAGTCCGACGCCGTCTTCGACCGCGTGCTGTACAACAGCGCCGAGTTCGGCATGCAGGCCCATCCCGGCAGCGCCGAGGAGCAGGACTACCTCGGCATCCCCGGCCTCCTCGAACCCGACCAGGTGCAGCTGCTGCTGCAGAAGCGCCAGGCCCGGCAGATCGCGCACAGCCGCAAGAAGCCGGACGACGAGGCCGACCTCCTGGAGCTCCCGGCCGAGCGGCGCCCTGTCGTTTCCCACAAGGAACTCCTCGAACTGCGCAAGCAGCTCAACACGATGGTCGGCGCCTACGTCCACCAGACCGGCAAGCCCCACGGTGTGATCCACACCGAGCTGCGCCGGGTCTGCGGCGGGCCGCCGAGCGCCGAGGCCACCGCCGGACAGATCCGGGAACGGATCAAGAAGGTGCAGGAGTGGGCCACCCGCATGCGGTGACCCCGGGGAAGCCCCCGAGACGCGGCTGAGGCCCGTACGACGTCGTTCGTACGGGCCTCACTCGTCCCGCGGCGGGCGGGACGGGCACCGGCGGCCGGCCCCCACGGTCGGCCTCCGGGCGCCTCCCACGCTACGGGCACGACAAAGCCGATCTTGTCCGCCAAAGTCCCCAGTCCGGCCGACGAAGGTCCCGAACCGTCTCTATACGGTCGCCGACGCCCGGATTCTGGACGAGGTCTTCCGCTGAGCGGAGCGGGTCGCTACTGTCCCGCCTCAAAAGCAATCGCCCCGTGGCAGCGCCGCCGCGGAGCGCAGCCGGTGTACCCCTTCCTGCCGGCGGCCTCTGACGTGCGTCGCCGACGGGACCGGCGTCGCAATCCCGTGAGAGCCCGTCGCCACTCACTCCGAAGGAGAGGGCGTCGTGACCGCGGAAACCTCCCAGACGCTCGACCGGGGACTCAGAGTCCTCAAGCTGCTCGCCGACACCGACCACGGCCTGACCGTCACCGAGTTGTCCAACAAACTCGGGGTCAACCGGACCGTCGTCTACCGTCTGCTCGCCACGCTCGAACAGCACGCCCTGGTCCGCCGCGACCTCGGCGGACGCGCCCGCGTCGGCCTCGGCGTGCTGCGGCTCGGCCGCCAGGTCCACCCCCTGGTGCGCGAGGCCGCCCTGCCCGCCCTGCGCTCGCTCGCCGAGGACATAGGCGCCACGGCCCACCTGACCCTCGTCGACGGGGCCGAGGCGCTCGCCGTCGCGGTCGTCGAGCCCACCTGGACCGACTACCACGTCGCCTACCGGGCCGGCTTCCGTCACCCGCTCGACCGGGGCGCCGCCGGCCGCGCGATCCTCGCCGCCCGCCAGGGCTCCCTCATCGAACCCGGCTTCACCCTCACCCACGGCGAGCTGGAGGCCGGCGCCAGCGGCGCCGCCGCCCCGCTCGTCGGCGTCACCGGCGTCGAGGGCAGCGTCGGCGTCGTGATGCTCGCCGACGCCGTCCCCGAGCGGGTCGGGCCCCGCGTCGTCGACGCGGCCCGCGAGGTCGCCGACGCCCTGCGCTAGGGGCGTCTTGCGTCTTGCCGATCATGCCGGGCTCGCGGGGTCTGCGGGACACTCCCTGGGCCGTCCCCTCCGGCTCCCGGCCGACCCGTGCCGTCCGCCGGTCCCGCCGCCGCTCCCGCCACCGAGCGGGCGATCCGCGCGGGGGCCGGCGGCCGCCGGTGGGACCGTCACCGCGGGACGGGGGAGCCGCCCAGTAGATTGGGGGCGTGCTCTCCAGTCTCTCGCGTCCCCGTGCCCTGGCGCTGTGTGCGCTGCCCGTCGCCGCGCTCTTCGCCGTCGTGGGGCTCGCGCCGCTGCCCTTCGCGATCGCGCAGCCCGGCTCGACGGTGGACGTGCTCGGGAAGGACCAGGGGCGGGAGATCATCACCATCACCGGCGCTCCGGTCCGGCCGACGGACGGGCAGCTGCGGATGACGACGATCGTCGCCACGGGCCCGTCGACCGACGTCGACCTCGGGGACGTGGTCGACGCGTGGTTCCGGACGGACCGGGCGGTGCTGCCGCACGACTCCGTCTACCCCTCGGGGAAGTCCGACGCGGAGATCGAGAAGCACAACCTCGGGCAGATGAAGGAGTCGCAGGACGCGGCGACCCTCGCCGCACTCGGCTATCTGAAGAAGGACCCCGAGCAGGTGAAGGTGACCCTGCACCTCGCGGACATCGGCGGACCGAGCGCGGGGCTGCTCTTCTCCCTCGGCATCGTGGACAAGCTCGACGGCGACGGGGACGGCGGCAGCCTCACCGGCGGCCGTAACGTCGCCGGTACGGGCACCATCGAGCCGGACGGCACGGTCGGCGCCGTCGGCGGGGTCTCCCTCAAGACGCAGGCCGCCGCGCGGGACGGGGCGACCGTCTTCCTCGTGCCGAAGAACGAGTGCTCGGACGCGCAGGCCGAGCTGCCGAAGGGCATGCGGCTCATCCCCGTCACGGCGCTCAGCGACGCGGTGGCGTCCCTCCGGGCCCTGGAACAGGGGCAGGAGAAGCAGGTTCCGGCCTGCTGAGCCCCGTGCCGCCGCCGGGCCCCTTCGTGGCGCGCGGCGCGTCCATGCCCCGCCAGGAGGGGAGGAGGACCGGGCAGAGAGCGGCGAGGAAGTACAGCCCGCCGACGGTGAGCAGCGCCGTGGTGAGGCCCGTCCGCTCGACCAGCAGACCGGCGGCGACGCCGCCGAGCGGGGTGGTCAGCAGCACGCTGGCCGTACTCGCGCTGCCGACGCGGCTGCGCAGCTCCGCGGGGACCGTCTCGTAGAAGACCGCGCCGAGGATCGGGTTGAGGACCCCGGCGCCCAGCCCGCCGAACGCCATCGCCACGAGCAGCGGCGCCGTCGTGTCGGTCAGGGCCGCCGTCACGTACACGGGAGCTCCGGCGAGCAGGAAGCCGACGGCGACGACGGGGCGGCGCGGGAAGCGGTGACCGACCGCCGCGTAGAGCAGGGCGCCGGCGAGGGCGCAGCCGCCGAAGACGGCGACGAGCAGACCGAGGGCCGTCGACCCGCCGAGCTCCTCGCGCGCGTGGACCGGCAGCAGGACCGTGCTCCAGCTCTGGGCCAGCCCGTTGGTGATCATCACCATGACGTTGATGCCGAGGATCAGCGGGGTGTGCAGCAGGAACGCGTACCCCTCGCGCAGATCGGCCCGGTACACCGCGAGGGACAGCGGCGGTGCGCCGCGGGTGGGCTCGGCGGACGGGACGCCGCGCAGCCCCACCAGGGCGAGGGCCGCGGAGACGGTGAAGGTGGCGGCGTCGACGTACAGCACGGTGTCGGCGCCGATGAGGGCGACGAGCAGGCCCGCCAGGGCGGCTCCGGTCATCCGGGCGCCGCGGGAGACGGCGTCGTAGAAGCTGGTGGCGCGGGAGAGCGGGATGCCGGCCCGCTCGGCGAGGTCGGGCGTCAGGACGTTGCGGGCGGTCTCGCCGGGGGCGTGGAAGAAGCCGGTGACGGCCATCAGCGCGCACAGCATCCAGAACCGCAGCACGCCCGCCTGGTTGAGCAGCGGGATGGCGGCGAGGGCGAGGGCGCAGACGATGTCGGAGGCGACGGCGACGCGGCGGCGGCCGATCCGGTCGATGACGGGCCCGCCGACGAGGGCGGAGGCGAGGACGGGCAGGGCGGCGCAGAAGGCGACGAGCCCCGCCTTGCCGGGACTGCCGGTGGTCTCCAGTGCGAACCACGGGACGGCGATGAGGGTCAGCGAATTGCCGCTGATGGAGATGGCGTTGGCGGTCAGGACGGCGATCAGTGGTGTGCGCGGGTGCACGGGTGGTTCCCCCCGGGTGGTACGGCTCCGTCAGGCGGCGGTGGTGAAACGGCCGGCGGCGGGGCCGGGTGTGGCGAGCCGGAGGCCGAACTCGACCATCCGCCAGCCGAGTCGGACGCGGAGCGCCGGGGCCGGCGCGCGGAGCGGGTCGTCGGCGTCGTGCGGCCGGGCCGTGGCGGCGGCCCGGTCGTGGAGTTCGGCGGCGTGCAGACGGTGCAGGCTGAGGTGGATGTCCGCGTGCATGGCTCGGGGTGTCCTTCCGTCAGTTGTCGTGCTGTGGGAACGCGTGCAGATGGATGCGGACGCGCGCGGCGTCCGGCGCCTCCGCCTCCTCGATGTCGCGGTAGGTCTCGATGAGGGCGTGCATCCTCTCGCCCAGCTCCCGGAGCCGGTCCGGGGGCAGGCGCAGGGTGAAGTCGCTCATGTCGGAGGCGCCGAGCCAGTCGGGGGCCCAGTCGTGCCGGGTCCCGAGGTACGTGCTCAGCTCCTGGGTGTGGATGGTCGCGATCTCGTGGACGTAGATGTCGAGGGCGCCGCGGACCTCCGGGTCGGGGTCCCGGTACAGCGACTCGTCGACGCTCGTGCCCTGCTGGCCGGCCTTCCACCACCGCTCGCGGCCCTTGCCGCGCGTCGGGTCGTCCTCCACGAAGCCGTGGGCCGCCAGCTGGCGCAGGTGGTAGCTGGTCGCCCCGCTGGACTCGCCGAGCTGCTCGGCCAGTTGGGAGGCGGTGGCGGGGCCGCCTCGGCGCAGGGCGCGCAGCAGGCGGATGCGGAGCGGGTGGGCGAGTCCGCGCAGGGAGCGCGGATCGAGCCGGCGGCTCAGGTGTTCCTCGGGCTCGGACATGTTCCGAGCGTAGAGTTGCAAAGAACCAGTTGCAAGAGGTTCTTTGCAACTGGTTCTTTGCATCCCCCGATGGTCGGGGTCCGGCGCTACAGGGGCTCGTCCCCGGCGGCCTGCTCGACCAGCGGGATGATCCGCAGCGGCACCGGGTTCTCCATCACGATCGCCGTGGAGGCCCGGACGATGCCCTCGAAGCCGACGACCCGGTCGATCACCCGCTGGAGGTCGGCGTTGGAGCGGGCGACCAGCCGGCAGAGCATGTCGCCGTGACCCGTCGTCGTGTGCAGTTCCAGCACCTCGGGGACGGTCGCCAGATGTCCCCGGACGTCCGCGCCCTGGCCCTGCTTGATCTCCAGGGTGGCGAAGGCCGTCACCGGGTAGCCCAGCGCCGCCGGGTCCACCTGCGGCCCGAAACCGCGGATCACCCCGCTCTCCTGCAGCCGGTCCAGCCTGGCCTGCACCGTGCCCCGTGCCACCCCGAGGCGACGGGACGCCTCCAGCACGCCTATCCGCGGCTCGCGGGCGAGGAGCCCGATCAGCCGGCCGTCCAAATGATCGATCGCCACAACGCTCTCCCCGTGGTCAGGATGTACAAGTCGCACGGCCATACTCGCTGATCGCTGTACAACTTGACCAGCAGATCAGCAAACTCTTGCGCACCTTGCCGAACGGCGGGACATTGCTGCCATGACTGAGACCATCGATCACACCCCTTCCACCGCGCGTGAGGCCGATCCCTTCCCGGTGAAGGGAATGGACGCGGTCGTCTTCGCCGTCGGCAACGCCAAGCAGGCCGCGCACTACTACTCCACCGCCTTCGGCATGAAGCTCGTCGCCTACTCCGGACCGGAGAACGGCACCCGCGAGACCGCCAGCTACGTGCTCACCAACGGCGCCGCCCGTTTCGTGTTCACCTCCGTCATCAAGGCCTCCACCGACCGGGGCCGCTTCCTCGCCGAGCACGTCGCCGAGCACGGTGACGGCGTCGTCGACCTGGCGATCGAGGTGCCGGACGCGCGGGCCGCGTACGCCTACGCCGTCGCGCACGGCGCCACCGGCCTCACCGAGCCCCACGAGGTCAAGGACGAGAACGGCACCGTCGTCCTCGCCGCCATCGCCACCTACGGCAAGACCCGCCACACCCTCGTCGAGCGCTCCGGCTACGACGGCCCCTACCTGCCGGGCTTCGTCGCCGCCCAGCCCCTCGTCGAGCCCCCGGCCAAGCGCACCTTCCAGGCCATCGACCACTGCGTCGGCAACGTCGAGCTCGGCAAGATGAACGACTGGGTCGGCTTCTACAACCAGGTCATGGGTTTCACGAACATGAAGGAGTTCGTGGGCGACGACATCGCGACCGAGTACTCGGCGCTGATGTCCAAGGTCGTCGCGGACGGCACCCTCAAGGTGAAGTTCCCGATCAACGAGCCCGCGATCGCGAAGAAGAAGTCGCAGATCGACGAGTACCTGGAGTTCTACGGCGGCGCCGGCGTCCAGCACATCGCCCTCGCCACCAACGACATCGTCGCCACCGTGCGCGCGATGCGCGCCGCGGGCGTCGCCTTCCTCGACACCCCCGACTCCTACTACGACACCCTCGGCGAGTGGGCCGGCGAGACCCGCGTCCCCGTGGAGACCCTGCGTGAGCTCAAGATCCTCGTCGACCGCGACGAGGACGGCTACCTCCTGCAGATCTTCACCAAGCCGGTCCAGGACCGTCCGACCGTCTTCTTCGAGATGATCGAGCGGCACGGGTCGATGGGCTTCGGCAAGGGCAACTTCAAGGCGCTCTTCGAGGCGATCGAGCGCGAGCAGGAGAAGCGCGGCAACCTCTGAC
The DNA here is from genome assembly GCF_055584185.1 of Streptomyces sp. NPDC104202. NCBI lineage: Bacteria > Bacillati > Actinomycetota > Actinomycetes > Kitasatosporales > Streptomycetaceae > Streptomyces > Streptomyces sp. NPDC104202. Next base: position 86,724 of record NZ_JBVJMN010000013.1, read on the forward strand.
CCACCCCGAAGGGCCCGGCCCCGCCCGGGCCCTTCACCATGCCCGGCCCGTCCCGCCCCTCGTCGTGGGCCTTCGTTCCGCGGGGGCGGCGCCGGCCCCCGCGGCCGGTGCCGCCTCGTTGTGGCCTTCGTTCCGCTGGGGCGGTGCCTGCCCGTGGGACGGGCCGGTGCCGCCTCGTTGTGGGCAACTGTTCCGCTGGGGCGGAACGGGTGGGCACAACGGAACGGCGCCCTTGCCGGGCCTAGGCTTCCGCGCCTGGGCCCGCACCCCGTTGTGCGGCGCACAGCTGGTGCAGGTCCAGGCATAAGGGGCGGAGGCGCCGCCTAGGGCGCCGTCCCGTGTGCCCACCCTCCCCAAGCTCTCGGCTTCGCTCGAGCAGGGGGGACCCCCATCGCCCCAGCGGGACGATTGCCCACACGGGTGGGCCGGCCAGGCGGCCCCGGCCCGGCCCGAGCGCAGGTCACACGGCGGGCGGGCCGGCGAAGCCGCTCCGGCCCCGGCCCGGGCGAGCGCCCGCACGGAAGCCCGGCCCGGGCGCGGGCCCGCACGGAAGTCCGGCCCGGGTGCGGGCCCACACGGGGGCGATCCGGTCCAGGCCCTCACGGGGGTGGGGCCTGGGCCGGAGGGGTCGTCAGGCGGGGGGCGGTTCGGGCGCGGCGCCCGGGCGGAGTTCCGCGGGGACGTCGGGGGACGGCTCGCCGAGGGACGCGAGGGAGCGCGCCGCGAGAGGGGCGTGGAGCGGGGAGAACGAGGGGTGGAGGCGGAGCGCCTCGGCGAGGTGCCGCCGCGCGGGCGCGGTCAGCCCGAGCGCGCGTTCGATCTCGGCGCGGTGGTAGGCGAAGAGGGCGCTGCGCAGCCCTTCCTCGGTGGCGATCCGGGCGTAGCCGAGGGCTTCCTTGGAGAGGCCGGAGCGGTGGAGGGCCCAGCCGAGCGCGTCGGCGGCGTGGACGGAGCGGTGGCCGCGGGCCCATTCGGCGCGCATGCGGACGGCGGCGGCGGCCGGGTCGCCGTGGTCGGCGTCGAGGAGTCCGAGGGTGACCTCGGCCCCGGTCCAGGTGCCGGACCGCAGACGGTCGTAGAGCGCGCGGGCGTCGGCGTCGCGCCCGAGGGACTCGTAGAGCTCGCCGGCCTCCAGGAGGTAGGCGGGCAGCGGCTGCCGGGCGAGGGCGTCCCGCCAGTCGCGCAGCGCCTCGTCGCCGCGGCCGAGGGCGGCCAGGGCGCGGGCGCGGCCCGCGAGGGAGGGGCCGTGGCCGGGGGTGAGCCGCAGGGAGGCCGCGTACCGGGACAGGGCTTCCGCGGGTTCGCCCCGCTGCCAGGCGAGCTCACCGAGGCGGGCGAGCGAGACGGCCTTCTCGGTGTCGGTGCCGGACAGCGCGGCGGCGTCGAGCGCGGCGGCGTCGGCGTCCTCGCGCCAGCCGCGGTCGCGGTGGACGTCCGCGGCCCGTCCCCGGACGGACGCGCCCGCGTGGAGCCCCTCCAGGGTCTCCAGGGCCGTGCGCGCGGCCTTGTAGTCGCCGAGGCCGTTGTAGGCGTCGATCAGCACCGGGTAGGCGGGCCAGCGCCGCGGGGCGGCCTTCCGGACCCGCTCGCCCCACTCCTTGGCGGTCCTCCAGTCGCCGCGCGCCCCCGCGAGCGCGGCGAGTCCCAGCTGGGCGTCGAGGTTGCCGCGGGCGGCGGGGCGTGCGGCGAGGGAACGCCGCAGGGCCTGTTCGGCGCGCGGGAAGTCGCGTGCGTCGCCGACCCGGCTGCCGCGTTCCGTGTACGCCGCGCCGAGCCGTGCCCAGGAGGCGTCGTCGTCGGGGTGGCCGCGCAGCCACTTCTCCCGGTCGGTGATCAGCGCGGCCAGGTCGGGCAGGGTGGCCGGCGCGCCCGCGTGGGCGGCGATGGCGGCCCGCTCGGCGGGTCCGGGCGGAGGCGGCGGCCCCTGGCCGACCAGCTCCGGCAGGTACAGCAGCGCCGTCGCCGCGAGCACCGCGCCCGCGCCGGCGGCGAGGACCGTCCTCGACACGTTCTGGGTCTTCATGGCGCTCACTGTGCGCCCGTACGGACCTGTTCGAAGAGCGCGCGAAGCGCCCGCCCCGGCGGGTTCACACCGATGGCCCCGGGTGCCAGGCTGGGACGTATGGACGATCTCCTGACGCGGCTGCGCGCCGGTCTCCCCGACGAGGCGCTGCTCACCGACCCGGACGTGACGGCCTCCTACGCCCGCGACATGGCGAGCTTCTGCGCGGCCGGGGCGCCCGCGGTGGTCGTGCTGCCGCGCACCGTCGAGCAGGTGCGGCACGTCATGCGCACCGCGACCGAACTCCGGGTGCCCGTCGTGCCGCAGGGCGCCCGCACCGGCCTGTCGGGGGGAGCCAACGCCTCCGACGGCTGCATCGTGCTCTCCCTGGTGAAGATGGACCGCATCCTGGAGATCAACCCGGTGGACCGGATCGCCGTGGTCGAACCGGGCGTCGTCAACGCGGTGTTGTCCCGGGCCGTCGCCGAGCACGGGCTGTACTACCCGCCGGACCCGTCGAGCTGGGAGACGTGCACCATCGGCGGGAACATCGGCACCGCCTCCGGCGGTCTCTGCTGCGTGAAGTACGGGGTGACGGCCGAGTACGTCCTGGGCCTCGACGTCGTCCTCGCCGACGGCCGGCTCCTGACCACCGGGCGCCGGACGGCCAAGGGAGTCGCGGGGTACGACCTGACCAGGCTGTTCGTCGGTTCGGAGGGAAGCCTCGGCATCGTGGTGGGGGCGGTCCTCGCGCTCCGGCCGCAGCCTCCGGAACAGCTGGCGCTGGCCGCCGAGTTCCCCTCCGCGGCCGCCGCCTGCGCGGCTGTCTGCGCGATCATGGAGCGCGGCCATACGCCGTCGCTGCTCGAACTGATGGACCGCACCACGGTCCAGGCCGTCAACAGGATGGCGCGCATGGGGCTGCCGGACACGACCGAGGCACTGCTCCTGTGCGCGTTCGACACCCCGGACCCGGCCGCCGATCTGGCCGCCGTGGCGGAGCTGTGCACGGCGGCGGGCGCCACCGAGGTCGTCCCGGCGGCGGACGGGGCGGAGTCCGCGCTCCTCCTCCAGGCGCGCCGGCTCTCGCTGACCGCGCTGGAGACGATCAAGTCCGCGACGATGATCGACGACGTGTGCGTGCCGCGGACCCGGCTGGCCGAGATGCTCGACGGCACGGCGGCCGTCGCGGAGAAGTACGGCCTGACCATCGGCGTGTGCGCGCACGCGGGCGACGGCAACACCCACCCGGTCGTCTGCTTCGACCACACCGACGAGGACGAGTCGCGGCGGGCGCGGGAGTCCTTCGACGAGATCATGGCGCTCGGGCTCGCCCTCGGCGGCACGATCACGGGCGAGCACGGCGTGGGCGTCCTGAAGAAGGAGTGGCTGGCGCGGGAGCTGGGGCCGGTCGGTCTGGAGCTCCAGCGCGGCATCAAGGCGACCTTCGACCCGCTGGGACTCCTCAACCCCGGAAAGCTCTTCTGAGTGCGGTGCGGGCGCCGGGGAGCCGTCCCCGGGCGTTCCGCGACCCGCCGGCCGAGCGGCGGGCGGGTCACCGGTCGCCGTCCTGGGACTCGTCCGACGGCCACGGGTCGCGCAGCCACAGCTCGTCGGCGATCACGGTGGCCGCCAGCAGTTCGGCCAGGCCCTCGTCGATGCCGAGCCGCTCGGACTCGGTGCCCGGCGGGACGGCGCGCAGGGTGCGCTCCAGCCAGGCCGACACCTGCGCGGAGGGGGCTTCGAGCAGGGCGTCGCCGTCGGGGGAGGAGAGCGCCATCAGGATGACGGCGCGCCCGTCGACCTTGGTGGGCCAGATGCGGACGTCGCCGTGGCCGCCTGCCCGGAAGACGCCCTCGACGAGCAGTTCGCGCGCGAAGGTCCAGTGGACCGGGTGGTCCGTGCCGACGTGGAAGGTGATGTGGACGGCGTAGGGGTCGTCGGTGCGGTAGCCGAGCCGGGCGGGCACGGGGACGGCGCGCTCGGGCGAGAGCACCAGCTTCAGCTCCAGCTCGCGCTCGACGGTGGTGTTGTCGGTGTTCTGCATGGTCGTGCTCCCTGTCGCGGTCGGGCCCCGGGCGGGCCGTCACAGGGAGAGAGCGGGGTGCGCGGGATTCATGACGCGACTTCGGGGAAGTTTTTTCGGGAATTTCCCTCCGGGCCGGATGTCCCGCCCCGAACATCACGGGGAGTGATCGATTCCGTTACGCGTCCCTCGAAGGCGGCCTTTCTCGCGGGCTCTTTCTTCCCTCGGCGACGTTCTTCGTTACTGTCCTCCTTGGGCGCGGCACGCCCGGCGTGCGGCCGTGCGGATCAAGGGCGTTGTGACTGAACGGAGTCGGGGCAGTGGCTACTCCTCCCGGAGGCGGCGAAGAGGTACCGCAGGCGGGCTACTACCCGGACCCGTCCATCCCCGGATACATCCGGTACTGGAACGGAGGGGCCTGGGTCCCCGGCACGAGCCGGCCCGCCCCCGCGGAGGGTGAGGTTCCGCCCCATCCGCCCGCCGGCGCCGTCCCGGCCGGCCCGATCCTCGCCTCCGGACCGACCCCCACCCCCGTGCCCGCGCAGGGCCGGCACTCCGCGGAACCGGCCCAGGCGCCGCACCCCGTGGCCCCCGCGCAGACCCCGCACCCGGCGACGCCCGCGCAGGCCCTGCACCCCGCGACGCCCGTGCGGGCCCTGCACCCCGAGCCCGTGCGGCCCGTGGAGCCCGCCGCCCCGCGCCCGGCGGAGCCCGTACCGCCGGTGACGTCCGTACCGGCCCAGCACACGCCCGCCGCGGACCGGCCGCAGCCCCGGGCCGCCGCTCCGGCGCCCGTCCCCACGGTGGAGGAGACGGGGCCCGTCTTCTTCGACGAGGAGCCCGCCGCCCCCGAGCCCGCCTCGGCCTGGCAGGCGGACACCGCGCGCCAGACCGGCTTCGGCGGCGACCGCGACCGGAAGGTCTCCTGGGGCGCGCCCCAGGCCGCCGACCCGCGCACACCGGCGGAGTGGCCGGTCGCGGGCGGCGCCGAACCCGCGGCCGATCCGCCGCCGTCCGCGCCGGCCAGGGCGGCGGACCCCCGGGCCACCGGCGGGGCCGCGCGCCTCGGCGGGATGCCGGTCACGCCGATCCCCACGCCCGCCCCGGCGCCCCGGCCGGAGCCCCGGCCGGAGCCGCCGCGCCGCCCTGAGCCGCAGCGCCGGCCTCCGGCGCAGCACCAGCCGTCGCCCCAGCCCGCCCCGGCACAGGCAGCGCCCGCCCCGGCACAGGCGGCGCCCGCCCCCGCCCCGGCGGCGGCCGCTCCGGCCCCCGCGCCCTCCTGGGCCCAGCAGTCCGCCGCGCAGGAGCAGCAGCCGGTCGTCCCGTGGAAGCCGCCGGTCGAGGACGTGTTCCAGCAGGCGGCCCGGGCCCAGGCGTCCGCGCGCCCCGCCGGTCTCGGCAGGCGCCTGCTCGCGCGCCTGGTCGACACGCTCGTGCTCGGCGCGCTGGCCGGTGCGGCCGCCTTCCCCTTCGTGAGCGCCGCCCTCGACCACATCGACGGGAAGATCGAGGCGGCCCGGCAGTCCGGCGTCACCGTCCAGGTCTGGCTGGTGGACTCGACGACCTCCGTCCAGTTCGGCATCGCGCTGGCCGCGCTGCTGGTCATCGGCGTCCTGTACGAGGCGCTGCCGACCGCCCGGTGGGGCCGCACCCTGGGCAAGAAGCTGTGCGGGATCGAGGTGCGCGACATCGAGGCGCACCAGCCGCCGACGTTCGGCAAGTCGCTGCGCCGCTGGCTCGTCTACAGCGTCCTGGGACTCCTGGTCCTCGGGGTCCTCAACGTGCTGTGGTGCCTCTTCGACCGTCCGTGGCGCCAGTGCTGGCACGACAAGGCGGCCGGCACCTTCGTCGCCCGCTAGGGCGTGTCCCGCCGGTCCCGCCGGTCCCGCGCGGTCTGGCGCCGCGGCTCTTCGGCCATGGCGGGCCTGGGGAGACCCCGGACACCGGACCCCGCTCCCTGATCCGGCCTGATCGACAAGACACCCCCCAGGGGCCGTCCCCCGAACGGGCGGCGATCTTTTGCGGGGTGCCCGCGCCCGGGATGCACTGCCCCCATGAGCACCGACCAGCCGCCGTCCGGCCAGCCGCCCGAGGAGGACCCGTTCCTCAAGAGGCCGCAGGAGCCCTCGCAGCCCTCTGGCGGCCAGCCGCCGCCCGGCGGGCCGCCCCCGTCCGGGCCGCCGGAAGGCCCTCCGCCGGAAGGCCCTCCGCCGGGTGGGCCGCCGCCCGGTGGTCCGCCGCCGGGCGGTCCCCCGCCGGGGAGCCCGTACGGGTCGCCGTACGGCGACATGCCGCCGCCCCCGCCGCCGTACGGGAGTCCCTACGGCGGCGGTTACGGCGGGGCCGATCCGCTGGCCGGGATGCCCCCGCTGGCCGAGTCGGGGCGCCGCATCCTCGCGCGGCTGGTCGACTGGCTGATCGTCGCGATCCCGCTGGCGATCATCGGCATCCCGTTCGACATCTACGAGCGGGCCACCCGGGACGGCAACGACTTCGGGGACACGGTCAACAGCTTCAACGGCGGCAGCCAGCTGGTCTTCCAGCTCATCACGATCGTCGCGTTCGTCGCGTACGACACGGTGATGGTGGCCAAGAACGGCCAGACGCTGGGCAAGAAGTGGCTGAAGCTGCGGGTCGCCATGCTCAACGACGGCGCGACGCCCCCGATGAGCCAGTCACTGCTGCGGGCCGTCGTCCTGTGGCTGCCCGCGCTGATCTGCTGCGCCTGCCTGTGGCCGCTGCTCCTGCTGATCCTGATCCTGGTCGACAAGCCCTACAAGCAGGGTCTGCACGACAAGGCGGCGAAGACGGTGGTGGTCTCCGTCCCGCGGTGACGGACGGATCCGTACGATCGCGGACGAGACGTCACGAACCGATCCGGGTCTCGGTCCCCGCGCCCACGCGCGCGGCCGGCACCCGGATCGTCTCGTTCCCGGACGGCGGGGGAGCGGCGGCGGTCTTGACGGCGCCCGCCCGCGCGGGCATCGTCACGGCCACGAGAACTCCGAGCAGCAGCCCGGCGGCGCAGATCACCGAGACGCCGAGGGTCGTCGTCGTGCGGGAGAGCAGCAGCAGGGCGACGGTCGTGAGCACGACGGTGGCCGAACCGTAGGCGAGCTGTGCGGCGTTCGGACGCTGCATGACGGGTACCGCCCTCTCGGGACATCGGTTCGACTCTACGACGGTGGATGCCCGAGCGGGGTGGGAAGTAAGCGTGACCTTACCCACGGTGTCGGTGCACGGGGGGCGCACGGGGTCACGAGTTGCCCAATTCTCGGCCGGGATGCGCCTGCCGAGTGTCCGGATACCGGAATTCGGCTCCCACATAGTGCACTTGGTCTGTGCAAGTCAAGATCTGTCTTTTCTCGTCTCCCTCCGGTCGAATGTCGTCACTTGTGACGCGCGACCCCGCCGGACGGACACCCCACCACTCGGTCCGAGGGCGGCGGACGCCGGGGAGGAACACATCAAGTGACCAACAGACGACGGGCGATCAGAGCGTCCGCAGTCGTCGTGGCGCTCGCGGCCACCGCCGCCACCGCCTCGACCTTCACCACCGCCTGGGCCGACAACCACGGAAGCGTGGAGCCGGCCGGCATCCAGACCGTCGACAAGACGACGGTCGACCACGACCTCGAAGGTCCCTTCAGCGAGCAGCAGGACCAGCAGCGCAAGGCTGCCCTGGAGCAGGTGCTCAACGGCGAGGCCAAGGTCGAGAAGCGCGGCGGCTCTCAGGTCGTCAAGCTCGGCAGCAAGAAGTACGTCGAGCTCGGCCGCGAGAAGACCGACAAGATCTTCACGATCCTCGTCGAGTTCGGCGACCAGGTGGACACCACCACCCTGGTCGACCGCAAGGACGACGACACGACCGACCTCAAGCCGAAGTACGGCGGCCAGCCCGGTCCTCTGCACAACGCGATAGCCAAGCCGGACCGCAAGAACGACAACTCCACGGCCTGGCAGGCGGACTACAACCAGAAGCACTTCCAGGACCTGTACTTCGGCACCGGCAAGGACGCCAAGGGACAGCCCAAGCAGTCGCTGAAGACCTACTACGAGAAGACGTCGTCCGGCCGGTACTCGGTCGACGGCACCGTCTCCGACTGGGTCAAGGTTCCGTACAACGAGGCCCGTTACGGCTCGAACTGGTGCGGCCAGACCAACTGCTCCAACGTCTGGGACACGGTCCGCGACGGCCTGAACGCCTGGGTCGCCGACCAGAAGGCCAAGGGCAAGACCGACGCCCAGATCAAGGCCGCGCTGGCTTCCTACGACCAGTGGGACCGGTACGACTTCGACGGCGACGGCAACTTCAACGAGCCCGACGGCTACATCGACCACTTCCAGATCGTCCACGCGGGCGAGGACGAGTCGGCCGGTGGCGGCGCCGAGGGCACGGACGCCCTGTGGGCCCACCGCTGGTACGCCTACGGCACCAACGCGGGCAAGACCGGCCCGGCCAACAACAAGGCCGGCGGCACCCCGATCGGTGACACCGGCATCTGGGTCGGCGACTACACGATGCAGCCGGAGAACGGCGGCCTCGGCGTCTTCGCGCACGAGTACGGCCACGACCTCGGTCTGCCGGACCACTACGACACCGCGGGCGGCGAGAACTCCACCGGGTTCTGGACCCTCATGTCCTCCGGCTCCTGGCTGGGCCAGGGCAAGGACGCCATCGGCGACCTGCCCGGCGACATGACCGCGTGGGACAAGCTCCAGCTCGGCTGGCTGAACTACGCCAAGGTCGGCGACTGGCAGCGCGGCACCAAGACCACCCACAAGCTGGGCGTCTCGGAGTACAACACGAAGAACCCGCAGGCGCTCCTCGTCGAGCTGCCGAAGAAGGGCGTCACCACCGACATCGTCGCTCCCGCCGAGGGCGCGACGCAGTGGTGGAGCAACATGGGTGACGACCTCAAGAACACCCTCACCCGTGACGTCGACCTGACGGGCAAGACGTCGGCCTCCCTGGAGCTCCAGGGCTGGTACGACATCGAGGCCGAGTACGACTACCTCTACACCGAGGTGTCGACGGACGGCGGCGCCAACTGGACCGCCGTGGACGGCACCGCCGACGGCGTGGCGCTCCCGCGCGACGCGGCCGGCTCCCCGGCCCTGACGGACGTCTCCGGCGCCCACAAGAAGCTCGTCTACGACCTGAACGCGTACGCGGGCAAGAAGTTCCAGCTCCGCTTCCGCTACCAGACGGACGGCGGCGCGGGCGGCAAGGGCTTCACCGCCGACGCCATCACCCTGACCGCCGACGGTGCCGCCGTCTTCTCGGACAACGCCGAGAACGGTGACAACGGCTGGGTCGCCAAGGGCTTCTCGCGGGTCGGCAAGGGCTTCACGAAGGAGTACGAGCAGTACTACATCGCGGAGAACCGCCAGTACGTCTCGTACGACGCCACCCTCAAGGTCGGCCCCTACAACTTCGGTTGGACGGGTGACAAGGCCGGCTGGGTCGAGCACTACGCGTACCAGAACGGCCTGCTGATCTGGAAGTGGGACCTGTCCCAGAAGGACAACAACACCTCCCAGCACCCGGGCAAGGGTCTGATCCTCCCGATCGACTCGCACCCGACGCCGCTGAAGTGGTCGGACGGCACCCTGATGCGCAACCGCGTCCAGGCGTACGACTCGCCGTTCACGATCGCCCGCACGGAGGGCTTCCAGCTGCACAAGGCCGGCGTCGCCACCTGGGTCCCGTCCCAGGCCGGCAACCCGACCTTCGACGACCGCAAGGGCGTCTACTGGTTCGCCGAGACCCCGCGCGCCGGTGTCCAGGTAACTGACACCAACACCAAGATCCAGGTCGTCAAGGAGCCGAAGGATGGCCAGACGATCACGGTTCAGGTGGGTCCGTCCACGAAGTAACCGGTAAAACCGCAGGTCAAAGCATGATCGGCCGTCGCCCTCTAGCGGGCGGCGGCCGATCGTGTTTAGGTGCCTCTGACGCTTTTCTTATTGACATCTGATCCACGGGGGAGTGGTTCCGCATGCCCAACGGAGGGTTCTGCAAGCTGCCGGGCGGCAGCGTGGTCGTCGCGATAGGGCTGCCCAGCCCGGCCCGCGACGGTGCCACGGTCCGCTTCCTGGTGCACGCCGCCAACCGAGCCCGCGCCCTGACCCGGCTGCGGAACCTCGGCCTGCGCGCCGTCTACCTCCGCGGGAACAGCGAGCCGCCGACCCCGGACGAGATCACGGCCGTCCTGCACCACCCCGACGGCCTGCTCTGGAGATCCACCCCGGGCGCCGCCCAGGAGCTCTGGCACCCCGTGCGCTCCCTCCCGAGGGAGCCCGCCGCGGAGCCCGCAGCCTAGGCCGTCCGCGCTACGCGACCACCGGCTTGCCGGTGAGCTCCACGCCCGCCGCCCGGAGCTCCTCCAGGGCCCGGTCGGTGGTCGCGGCCGCCACGCCCGCCGTGAGGTCGAGCAGCACATGGGTGCGGAAGCCCTCGCGGGCCGCGTCCAGGGCCGTCGCCCGGACGCAGTGGTCGGTGGCGATCCCGACCACGTCGACCTCGGTGACGTCGCGGGCGCGCAGCCACTCCGCGAGCGTCTCGCCGTTCTCGTCGCGCCCCTCGAAGCCGCTGTACGCGGCGGAGTAGGCGCCCTTGTCGAAGACGGCGTCGATCGCCCCGCTGGCGACGGCCGGAGCGAAGTTCGGGTGGAAGCCGACCCCCTCCGTGCCGGCCACGCAGTGCACCGGCCAGGAGGACACGTAGTCCGGGTCCTCGCCGGCCGGGGCGAAGTGCGCCCCCGGGTCGACGTGGTGGTCGCGGGTGGCGACGACGTGCCGGTAGGAGGTGCCCGCCGTCTGGCCGACCAGGTCGGTGATGGCCGCGGCGACGTCCGCCCCGCCCGTCACCGCGAGGCTGCCGCCCTCGCAGAAGTCGTTCTGAACGTCCACAACGATCAATGCGCGGTGCATGGCGGGTGTCCTTAGGGCGTCGGAGGGGGTGGGTCCCGAGCCTAGAGACTTCCCCCTCCCGGCGGGAGGGGGCGTCCCCGGGGACTCGCGGGCCCGCTGGTCGGAGGGCCGGGTCCGGTCAGACGTACTCGGTCGGGAGGACCGGCTCGCCCCGGGAGAGCTGCATCGCCGACATCGGGAGCCCGGCGCGGGCCGCGATGTGCCGGGCCCGGGCGGCCTCCAGCGGCTCCCGGGCCACCACGTCGCCGCCCTTCACCAGCTCCACCAGGAGCTGGTGGCCGGCGAGCTCCGGCGGGACCGGTCCGGTGCCCACGACCTCGGCCTCGGCGACCCCGGTCGCGTCGGGCCGGCGGGCCGCCCACTTGCGGCCGCCGACGGACGCCTTGCCGCCCAGCGACTTCTTGGCCACCGGGACGAGCGGCGCCCGGGTGTCGGCCGAGTCGGCCCGCGCCACCAGCTTGTAGACCATCGAGCAGGTCGGGTGGCCGCTGCCGGTGACCAGCTGCGTCCCCACCCCGTACGCGTCGACCGGGGCCGCCGCGAGCGAGGCGATGGCGTACTCGTCGAGGTCCGAGGTGACCACGATCCGGGTGTCCCGGGCGCCCAGCTCGTCGAGCTGCGCCCGCACCCGGTGGGCGACGAGCAGCAGGTCGCCGGAGTCGATCCGGACCGCTCCCAGCTCGGGTCCGGCCACCTCGACGGCGGTCCGGACGGCCTCGGCGACGTCGTAGGTGTCGACGAGCAGGGTGGTGCCGCGTCCCAGCGAGTCGACCTGGGCCCGGAAGGCGTCCCGCTCGCTGTCGTGGAGCAGGGTGAAGGCGTGGGCGGAGGTGCCGACGGTCGGGATGCCGTAGCGGAACCCGGCCGCGAGGTCCGAGGTGGAGTCGAAGCCGCCGACGTAGGCGGCGCGGGAGGCGGCGACGGCCGCGAGTTCGTGGGTGCGCCGGGCGCCCATCTCGATCAGGCGCCGCCCGCCGGCGGCGGCCGACATGCGGGAGGCCGCGGCGGCGATGGCCGAGTCGTGGTTGAGGATGGAGAGGATCACCGTCTCCAGGAGCACGCACTCGGCGAAGGAGCCCTCGACGCGCAGCACGGGCGAGCCGGGGAAGTACACCTCGCCCTCGGGGTACCCCCAGATGTCGCCGGAGAAGCGGTAGCCGGCCAGCCAGGCGAGGGTCGGCTCGTCGACGATGCCGTGCTCGCGCAGGAAGCCCAGCACGGCGGGGTCGAAGCGGAAGTTCTCGACGGCGTCCAGGACGCGTCCGACTCCCGCGAGGACTCCGTAGCGCCGCCCCTCGGGCAGCCGCCGGGTGAAGACCTCGAAGACGGAGCGCCGGTCGGCGGTGCCGGCCCGCAGGGCCGCCTGGAGCATGGTCAGCTCGTACTGATCGGTGAAGAGCGCGGTCGACGGCACGTCCACCGGCAGCCCAAGGTCCGCAGCGTTCATGTCAGCGATGCTAGCGCAGAAATCGTCAGAGTGACGATTTCTATCGCCGTCCGTGTGCCGCGGGCGCGCCCCGTTTGTGCGACGGGCCCCCAGGGGTGACAACATGGGGTGAGTGAGCGTCGCGCCTATTGAGATCGAACGTACGGAATCCGCCGAGGAGGTCTCCGCGGTCACCGAACCCGACGTGCCGTGGGTGACCCTCGTGCACAACGATCCGGTCAACCTGATGAGCTACGTGGAGTACGTCTTCCAGTCGTACTTCGGCTACTCCAAGGACAAGGCGCACAAACTGATGCTCGACGTGCACCACAAGGGCCGCGCGGTGGTCTCCAGCGGCACCCGTGAGGAGATGGAACGCGACGTGCAGGCGATGCACGGCTACGGCCTCTGGGCGACCCTCACCCAGGACCGCTTCTGATGGCCGGCCACTTCGAGGCGCTGCCCGGCGGCGGCGCGGCCGTCGCGCTCGACGAGGTCGAGATCTCCATCCTCCGCTCCCTCGCCGTGCAGCTCATGGAGCTGATCGGGCCGGGTGACGAGCCCGCGGCCGACGAGGACCCGCTGGCCGCGCTCTTCTCCGAGGGCCCGAGCGAGCCGCCGTCCGACCCGGCCCTGCGGCGCCTCTTCCCCGACGCGTACGGGGACGACAGCGAGGAGCTGCGGGCGGCCGCCTCCGACTTCCGCCGCTACACCGAGAACGACCTGCGCACCCGCAAGCGCGAGGACGCCCTCGCGGTGGTCCGCGCCCTGGACGGCCTCTCGGCCGAGGCGGCGGGCGAGGGCGGGGCGGTCCTGAAGCTGACCGCGGACGAGTCCCGGGCCTGGCTCGGCGCGCTCAACGACCTCCGGCTGACCATCGGGACCCGTCTGGAGGTCACGGACGACGAGGAGAGCGAGCAGCTGTACCGGCTGCCGGACTCCGACCCGCGCAAGCCGATGGTGATGGCCTACCTCTGGCTGGGGGCCCTGCAGGAGTCGCTCGTCGGCACCCTCCTGCCGTAGCCGGTCCTCCCGGCGGCGGGGTGTTCGCTCAGCGGACGCTCAAATCCGGATAACGAATGCGTTATCAGACCGTCCACCCCGCACTCTTGTGTCCCTTTCCTTCCCTTTTCCCTGTGGCGTGCGCCACACGGATCTCCGTCGATCGCCCCGCGCCCCGTGATAAATCTTCACGACCGCTCGGGGACGCCACCCCTGTTCCCGAGGGCGCTCGTACCGGCTGACCGCCGGTGGCACTCCATCCACATCCGGGGGGATCAGGAACTGGTCCGCGGCAGACGCACTCGCAGTCGCGCGGATCGGCATGGAGAAAGGCGCACCACCATGACCTCTGTGCAGGTCGACAAGCAGCACGACGGCGACGAGGCCGCGGAATCCGCACCCGGTGAGGGCTATCACCGGGCACTCGGCGCCCGCCAGATCCAGATGATCGCCATCGGCGGCGCCATCGGGACCGGCCTCTTCCTCGGCGCCGGCAAGGGCATCTCCATCGCGGGACCGAGCCTGATCCTCGCCTACGCCCTCGCGGGCGTCGTCATCTTCTTCATCATGCGGGCGCTCGGCGAGCTCCTCATGTACCGCCCGGTCTCGGGCTCCTTCTCCGAGTACGCCCGTGAGTTCATCGGCCCCTTCGCGGGCTTCGCGACCGGCTGGACGTACTGGCTCTTCTGGGTCGTCACCGGCATCACCGAGGTCACCGCCGCGGCCACCTACATGACGTACTGGTGGGACATCCCGCAGTGGCTGTCCGCCCTCGTCTTCACCGTGATCCTCTACGGCGCCAACCTGATCTCCGTGAAGCTCTTCGGTGAGCTGGAGTTCTGGTTCTCCATGGTCAAGGTCACCGCGATCGTCGGCATGATCCTGATCTGCGCCGGCATCCTGACCCTCGGCTTCTCCGACGCCGGCGACACCGCCTCCGTCACCCACCTGTGGGACCTCGGCGGCTTCTTCGCCGGCGAGGACGGCATCTTCTCGACGCTGATGACCCTCCAGATGGTCATGTTCGCCTTCCTCGCCGTCGAGCTGGTCGGCGTCACCGCGGGCGAGTCGAAGGACCCGAAGACGGTCCTGCCGAAGGCCATCAACACCGTGCCGTGGCGCATCGCCGTCTTCTACGTCGGCGCGCTGATCATGATCCTCTCGGTCGTCCCGTGGACCGAGTTCAAGCCGGGCGTCTCCCCGTTCGTCGCCGCCTTCGAGAAGATGGGCCTCGGCATCGGCGCCGCCATCGTCAACTTCGTCGTCCTGACGGCCGCCCTGTCCTCCTGCAACTCGGGCATGTACTCCACCGGCCGGATGCTGCGCGACCTGGCGCTCAACGGCCAGGGCCCGAAGGTCTTCACCCGGCTGACCGCGTCCGGCACCCCGCTCGTCGGCACCACGGTCTCCGCCGCGCTGATGACGGTCGGCGTCTGGATCAACTACCAGTGGCCCGGCGAGGCGTTCAACTACGTCGTCTCCTTCGCCACCATCTCCGGCATGTGGGCCTGGATCGTCATCCTGGTCTGCCAGATCCGCTACCGCCGCAAGGCCGACCGCGGCGAGCTGCCCCAGTCCTCCTTCAAGGCGCCCGGCGGCATCTGGTTCAGCGTCTTCTCGCTGGCCTTCATCGGCATGGTCATCGTCACGATGGCCATGGACGAGGGCAACCGCGTCGCGCTGTACGGCGCCCCGGTCTGGGGCCTGCTCCTCGCCGTCTCCTACCTGGTCCTCAAGGCCCGCAACCCCCAAGGCGCGGCCTTCGCCAAGCGGTCCTGATCCAGGACCGTCCGGCATGCGGGCCGTCCCGTACCACTCCTCGGTACGGGGCGGCCCGTCTGCTTATCCTGTCGGCATGCTGACCATCACCCGGGCCCTGTACGACCAGATCGTGGACCACTCCCGCGAGGACCACCCCGACGAGGCCTGCGGCGTGGTCGCGGGCCCGGCCGGCAGCGGCCGCCCCGAACGGTTCATCCCGATGCTGAACGCCGCCCGCTCGCCCACGTTCTACGAGTTCGACTCCGCGGACCTGCTCAAGCTCTACCGCGACATGGACGACCGGGACGAGGAGCCCGTGATCGTCTACCACTCGCACACCGCCACCGAGGCCTACCCGTCCCGTACGGACATCTCGTACGCGAACGAGCCGCAGGCCCACTACGTCCTCGTCTCCACCGCCGACGCCGACGGCGCCGGCCCCTTCCAGTTCCGCTCCTTCACCATCGTCGAGGGCGTCGTGACCGAGGAAGAGGTCCGGATCGTCGAGTCCTACGCGTAGGGGACCTCCGCCGCCGTCGTGCGGAACCTCGCCAGATAGGCGGAGGGCGTCACCCCGAAGTGCCGGGCGAACGCCCTCCGCAACGTCTCGTCGCTGCCCAGCCCGCTGCGCGCCGCCGCGCCCGTCACGCTCGCCCCGCCCTCCAGGAGCATCCGGGCCGCCTCCACCCGCACCCGCTCCACGTACCCCGCCGGCGTCGCCCCCGTCTGCTCCCGGAACAGCCGGGCCAGATGCCGGGCGCTCACCCCGGCCCGCCGCGCGAGCACCGGGGCGCTGTGGTCCGCCGCCGGATCGGCGGCCACCGCGTCCAGCAGCGGACGGACCACCGGATGCGCCGTCGGGGGAGTCCGCGAGGCCGCCGAGAACTGCGACTGCCCGCCCGGCCGCTGCAGGAACACCACCAGGTCCCGGGCGACCGCGCGGGCCGCCTCCGGTCCCCGGTCCTCCTCCACCAGCGCCAGACACAGGTCGATCCCGGCCGTCACGCCCGCCGAGCTCCACACCCCTCCGTCCCGCACGTGGATCGCGTCCGGGTCCACCTCGGCCGCGGGGTACCGGCGGGCCAGCTCCGCCGCGTGCTCCCAGTGCGTCGTCGCCCGCCGCCCGTCCAGCAGCCCCGCCGCCCCCAGCGCGAACGCCCCCGTGCAGACCGAGGCCACCCGCCCCGAGCGGGCCGCCAGACCCGCCACGACCGGGGCCACCGCCACGCACCGCTCCACGTCCACCGCCCCGGGCACGATCAGGGTGTCCGCGCCGGTCACCGCCCCCACCGCGAGGTCGGCGCCGATCCGCAGCCCGGCCGAGGTCCGCACGTCCCGCCCGTCGGGCGAGCACACCACCACCTCGTAGCCCGACCCCGCCGTGGCGAAGACCTCCAGGGGCGCGGAGACGTCCAGGAGCCGGACGCCGTCGAACGCGGCCACCACCACCGTGTGCACCGTCATGTGTCCGATTCTGTGGGATGCCCGTCCGTACGGCCATGGCGGGGGTGCGGCCCCGCCGACGAGGCTGGTCCCATGAACGCACTCGCGCTGATCCCCGACAGCAGGCTCGCCGCCGCCGCCACCGAGCTCGTCCGCGACACCACGAGCGACCTCGTCTACGACCACTCCCGCCGCGTCTACCTCTTCGGCGCCCTCCAGGGCCGCGCCCGAGGTCTCGCCTTCGACCCCGAACTCCTCTACGTCGGCGCGATGTTCCACGACCTCGGCCTCGGCCGGGAGCACCGCGGCAGCGGCCGCCGCTTCGAGGTCGACGGCGCCGAGGAGGCCGCCTCCTTCCTCCGCGCGCAGGGCGCCGACGAGGACGCCGTCCGTCGCGTCTGGACCGCGATCGCCCTCCACACCACCCCCGGCGTCCCGGAGTTCATGGAGCCCGAGGTCGCCCTGGTCACGGCCGGCGTCGAGTACGACGTCCTCGGCATCGGCTACGACGACCCCGCCGTCGTCGGCCCCGAGGACCGGGCCGCGGTCGTCGCCGCCCACCCGCGCCCCGACTTCAAGCGACGGATCCTGGAGGCGTTCGCCGAGGGCGTCGCCCCCAAGCCGGACACCGCCTTCGGCAACGTCAAGGCCGACGTCCTGCGCCACTACGTGCCCGGCTTCGTCCCCGGCGACTTCGTGACCACCATCCGCGAGTCGTCCTGGCCGGAGTGAGAGACTGGCCGGGACCCAAGGGCGGCAGGACCCAGGAAGCCGGTGCGAATCCGGCACGGTCCCGCCACTGTGACCGTCTCCGAAAGGAGGCGGAAGCCAGGAACTGACCTGCCGCCTCCCACCGCCGATCGGGGACGTGGAAATCCCCGGAGGAGGCCGTTTCCGCCATGTCCTGGCGTCGCCCGCTGCTGTCCGCAGCCGCCCTGATCCCGCTGCTCGCCGCCTGCTCGGCCGCCCCCGAGGCAGCCGCCCCGCCCGCGAAGCCCGCCGCCGGATTCCCGTACACCGTCACCAACTGCGGTGTGGAACACACCTACCAGGCGCCGCCCCGGCGCGCGGTCACCATGAACCAGCACGTCACCGAGATCATGCTCGCCCTCGGCCTGGAGAAGTCGCTCGTCGGCACCGCCTACCTCGACGACGCCGTCCTCCCGGCGTACCGCGCGGCGTACGACACCGTCCCCGTCCTCGCGAAGGAGTACCCCTCCAAGGAGGCCCTCCTCGCCGCGAACCCCGACTTCGTCTACGGCGGTTACTCCTCCGCCTTCGACGCCAAGGACGGCCGGAGCCGCGACGACCTCGCCCGCTCCGGCATCGCCACCCGCCTCAACACCGAGTACTGCCCCACCGGTTCGCCCTCCCTCGACGACCTCTACCGCGAAGTGCGCGAGACCGGGCGCACGTTCGGCGTGGCCGGCCGGGCCGAGAACTGGATCCGCTCGGCCCGCGCCACCGTCGCCGCCACCGCGCAACGGCTCCACGGCACCCGGCCCGTCTCCGTCTTCGTCTACGACAGCGGCGACAAGACCGCGTTCACCGCCGGCGGCAAGGGCATCGGCAACGAGCTCATCACCCGCGCCGGCGGCCGCAACGTCTTCGCCGACCTCGACAAGGCCTTCGGCGACGCCACCTGGGAGCAGGTCGTCGACCGCCGCCCGGACGTCATCGTCATCTACGACTACGGCACCACCACCGTCGAGCAGAAGAAGCGAAGGCTCCTCGACGACCCCGCGCTCCGGGACGTCCCGGCGATCAGGAACCGGCGGTTCGCCGTGATGCCGCTCTCCGACACCGTCCTCGGCGTCCGCGTCCCCGCCGCCGTCGACAAGCTCGCCGCCCAGCTCCACCCCGCCCGGTGAGCACCGCGCTCCGCCCGGCCCGGACCCCGGCCCGCGCGGCGGCCCCGGGCCCGGGTCCCGCCCGCCCCGCGCGGTACGCCCTCGTCGTCGCGGGACTCGTCCTCGCGCTGGCCGCCGCCGCGCTCGCCTCCCTCGCCCTCGGCTCCGTCCGCGTCCCGCCCGGCCAGGTCCTCGACGCCCTCACCGGGCGGGCGGCCCCGTCGCCGTACCGCACGATCGTGCTCGACGTACGGCTGCCCCGGGTCCTGCTCGGCATCGTCGTCGGCGCCGGGCTCGCCGTCGTCGGCGCCGTCCTCCAGGCCCTCGTCCGCAACCGGCTCGCCGACCCCTTCCTCCTCGGCATCTCCTCCGGAGCCTCCGCCGGCGCCGTCCTGGTCCTCGTCGCCGGCATCGGGGGAGGGGTGACCACCACCCTCGCCCTGCCCGCCGGCGCCTTCGGCGGCGCCCTCCTCGCGCTCGTCCTCGTCTACGGACTCGCGCGCCGGGGCGGCACCATGACCGGCGCCCGGCTCGTCCTCGCCGGGGTCGCCGTGTCCTACGTCCTGTCCGCCCTCGCCACCCTGATCCTCGTCGTCGCCGGGCGCCCCGAGCAGTTCCAGGAGGCGCTGTACTGGTCCCTCGGCGGCCTCGGCAGCGCCCGCTGGGACACCCTCGCCCTGCCCGCGGCCGTCCTCGCCGCGGGCGTCGGCGTCCTCCTCACCCTCGCCCGCCCCCTCGACCTGCTGCTCACCGGCGAGGAGGGCGCCACCGTCCTCGGACTCGACACGGCCCGGTTCCGCGCCGCCGTCTTCGTCCTCGCCTCCCTCGTCACCGCCGTCATGGTCGCCGCCAGCGGAGCCGTCGGCTTCGTCGGCCTGATGGCCCCGCACGCCGCCCGCCTCGCCGTCGGCGCCCCGCACCGCCGTCTCCTGCCGGTCGCCGCGCTCGGCGGCGCGCTCGCCCTCGTCCTCGCCGACCTCGGCGCCCGGACCGTCGCCGCGCCCCAGGACATCCCCGTCGGCGTGCTCACCGCCCTCACCGGCGGCCCGTTCTTCCTCTGGCTGATGCGCCGCCGCCCGGAAGGGGCACCCCTGTGACCGAACTCCGCCTGCACGGAATCTCGTACGGCCGGCGCCTGCGCTCCGTCGACCTCACCGTCGGCCCCGGCGAGACCGTCGGCCTCATCGGCCCCAACGGCAGCGGCAAGACCACCCTCCTGCGCTGCGTCTACGGCACCCTCGTCCCCACCGCGGGCCACGCCGCCCTCGACGGCGACGACCTCCACGCCCTCGGGCCCAAGGCCCGCGCCCGCCGGGTCGCCACCGTGCCCCAGGACGGCGCCGCCGAGTTCGAGCTCACCGTCCGCGAACTCGTCGCCCTCGGCCGCTCCCCGCACAAGCGGTTCTGGGAGGGCGACACCGGGGCCGACCGGGACCTGGCGGCCGCCGCCCTCGCCCGCGTCGGCCTCGCGGAGCTCGCCGACCGCCCGTACCCGACCCTCTCCGGCGGCGAGCGCCAGCGCGCGCTCGTCGCCCGGGCCCTCGTCCAGGACCCGGCCCTCCTCGTCCTCGACGAACCCACCAACCACCTGGACATTCGCCACCAGCTCGACGTCCTGGCCCTCGTCCGCACCCTGGGCACCACCAACCTGCTCGCGCTCCACGACCTGAACCTCGCGGGGGCGTACTGCGACCGCCTCTACGTCCTCGAACGGGGCCGGCTGGTCACCGGAGGCACCCCCGACGAGGTCCTCACCCCCGAGCTGCTGGACGCCGTCTACGGGGTGGAAGCCGAGGTCATCCCCCATCCGAGGACCGGCCGCCCGACCGTCGTCTACCAGCACGGTCCGGCAGGCGGTCAGGAATCATCCACCATGTGAGATCACATTCCGGAACCCGGACCGGGAATCGATACGATGAGCCCATGGTTTCCCACGACGTGAGCGAAGAGACTCCGGGCACACCCCTGCTCGTTGCGCGCCTGCACGTCGACCTGTGCCGCCTCGCCAGCGCGATGTGTACGTCCCGCGCTGCGCTCTGAGCGACCGGCCGAGCGCACACCCCGTACGACCCCTCCGCGCGGGCCCCCAGCAGCGCGCCCACCACGTCACTTCCGACAGGAGCCCACGTCATGGCCATCGAGGTCCGCATCCCGACCATCCTCCGCACCTACACCGACGGCGAGAAGGCCGTCGAGGGCAGCGGTGACACCCTCGCCGCGCTCTTCGCCGACCTGGAGTCCCGCCACACCGGGATCGAGGCCCGCATCGTCGACGGCGGCAAGCTCCGCCGCTTCGTCAACGTCTACCTGAACGACGAGGACGTCCGCTTCCTCGACGGCATCGACACCAAGCTCTCGGACGGCGACAGCGTCACGATCCTGCCGGCCGTCGCCGGCGGCATGGTCTGATCCACATGCGCTACGACTCCTCGCTGGCCGCGGTCGGCAACACGCCGCTGGTCCGCCTCCCCCGGCTCTCCCCCTCGGAGGACGTCCGTATCTGGGCGAAGCTGGAGGACCGCAACCCGACCGGCTCGGTCAAGGACCGCCCCGCGCTCCACATGATCGAGCAGGCCGAGAAGGACGGCCGGCTCACGCCCGGCTGCACCATCCTGGAGCCGACCAGCGGCAACACCGGCATCTCCCTCGCCATGGCCGCCAAGCTCAAGGGCTACCGCATCGTCTGCGTCATGCCCGAGAACACCAGCGAGGAGCGGCGCCAGCTGCTCGCCATGTGGGGGGCGGAGATCGTCTCGTCCCCCGCGGCGGGCGGCTCCAACACGGCGGTCCGCGTCGCCAAGGAGCTCTCGGCCGAGAACCCGTCGTGGGTGATGCTCTACCAGTACGGCAACCCGGACAACGCGGGCGCCCACTACGCCACGACCGGGCCGGAGATCCTCGCCGACCTGCCCTCCATCACCCACTTCGTCGCCGGCCTCGGCACGACGGGCACGCTGATGGGCGTCGGCCGGTACCTGCGCGAGCACAAGCCCGACGTCAGGATCGTCGCCGCCGAGCCGCGCTACGACGACCTCGTCTACGGCCTGCGCAACCTCGACGAGGGCTTCGTGCCGGAGCTGTACGACGCCTCCGTCCTCACCACCCGCTTCTCCGTGGGCTCCGCGGACGCCGTCACCCGCACCCGCGAACTCCTCCAGCAGGAGGGGATCTTCGCGGGCGTCTCCACCGGCGCGGCCCTGCACGCGGCCATCGGCGTCGGCAACAAGGCCGTCAAGGCCGGCGAGAGTGCCGACATCGCGTTCGTCGTCGCCGACGGCGGCTGGAAGTACCTGTCGACCGGCCTCTACACGGCCGCCACGACGGAAGAGGCGATCGAGACGGTCCAGGGCCAGCTCTGGGCCTGAGCCCCGCGGCCCCGGACACCCCCTAGCGCGCCAGATGGCGGACCTGGTCCCAGACGACCGGGTCCGCCGTTCCCACCCTCCGGCGGAACCCGCCCACCGGCACGTCCCGCAGCTCGTCCGTCTCCAGGAAGCTGGGCCGCCCCTGGGCGTCCCCCACCGACCCCGGCGGCAGCGCGATCACGCCCGGCCGCTCGTCGTGGTACTTGCTGGTGATCTTCGCGACCCGCGCGTTGCCGCCCCGCACCACCAGCACCAGACACGGCCGGTCCTTCGACCCGGGGCCGTCCTCGTAGGGCACGTCGGCCCACCAGATCTCGCCCGCCCGCGGACCGCGCTCCGGGCCCCGCCCGCGCGGCGCGGGCCGGCCCGGCGGCCGGGTCCGCCCCGGGGCCCGGGACGGGGCCCTTTCCGAGGGCCGTGCCGGGGGACGCCTCCGGCCCGAGCGCCGCCACCCGTCGGCGAGCGCCACGACCAGGGCTGCCACCACGACCGCGCCCAGCGCGGGCCACCACGACGTGTCCATACCTCAAGACCGTACCGGCGTGCGGTTCCCTCCGCCGCAACGGCCCGCCATCCATCCGAACCGGTGACAGAGCCCGTGAGTTCGCCCACAACGGGCCACCACGAAGGAGCGACAGGCCCGAGTGCGCCTTACGCTCGACAGATCGCACAGCCTCCCCCTCCTCTCAGCGCGCTTTCCGTACCCGTCCACGGAGGTTCACGCTCCATGAAGCTCACCGTCGTCGGTTGCTCCGGGTCGTTCCCGTCCGCGGATTCGGCCTGTTCGAGCTACCTCGTCGAGGCCGACGGCTTCCGGTTGCTCCTCGACATGGGCAACGGCGCCCTGGGCGAGCTGCAACGACACATCGGTCTGTACGACCTCGACGCGATCTTCCTCAGCCACCTGCACGCGGACCACTGCATCGACATGTGCGGGTACTTCGTCGCCCGCTACTACCGCCACGAGGGCGGACGCTGCGACGCGATCCCCGTCTACGCGCCGGAGGGCGCCGAGCAGCGGCTCACCACGGCGTACGCGGACACCCCGTCGCCCACGTCGATGAGCGAGGTCTTCGACTTCCGCACCCTGGCGTCGGGCAGCTTCGAGATCGGTCCCTTCTCGGTCCGCACGGAGAAGGTCTGCCACCCCGTCGAGGCGTACGGCATCCGGGTCGAGCACGGCGGCCGGTCGCTCACCTACTCCGGCGACACCGGCGTCTGCGACGCCCTCCACGACCTGGCCGACGGGTCCGACCTCTTCCTCTGCGAGGCGTCCTTCACCCACGGCAAGGAGGACATCCCCGCCCTCCACCTCAACGGCCGCGAGGCCGGAGCCCAGGCGACCCGCGCCGGCGTCGGCCGCCTCGTCCTCACCCACATCCCGCCGTGGACCGACGGCGAGCGCAACCTCCAGGACGCCCGCGAGGTGTACGCCGGCCCCTCGGAGCTGGCCCGTCCGGGCGCGGTCTACGAGATCTGACCCGCCGTACGCCCCCTCCCACGCGCCCCCGTCCGCGCGCGGACGACGGGAAAGGCCCCGGAACCGTTCGGTTCCGGGGCCTTCCTTCGTGCGGGGGAGGGGCTCACGCCTTGGTGAGGTCCTCGATCTCCTCCTCGGGCTCGCGGCCCGGGGTGGGGAGGTTGAACTTGGTGATCGCGAAGCGGAAGACCACGTAGTAGATCGCCGCGAAGACGAGACCGATCGGGATGATCAGCCACGGCTTGGTCGCGAGGTTCCAGTTGAGCAGGTAGTCGATGCCGCCGGCGGAGAAGGTGAAGCCCGCGTGGACGCCGAAGGCCCAGGTGACGGCCATCGAGACGGCGGTCAGGACCGCGTGGATCGCGTACAGCAGCGGCGCGATGAACATGAAGGTGAACTCGATCGGCTCCGTGATGCCGGTGACGAAGGAGGTCAGCGCGAGGGAGACCATCATGCCCATCACGGCCTTGCGGCGCTCGGGGCGAGCGGCGTGGGCGATGGCGATCGCGGCGGCCGGGAGGCCGAACATCATGATCGGGAAGAAGCCCGACATGAAGATTCCGGCGCTCGGGTCACCGGCGAAGAAGCGGTTCAGGTCACCGTGGACGACCTCGCCGGCCGCGTTGGTGAAGTCGCCGATCTGGAACCAGGAGACGGTGTTCACGAACTGGTGCATGCCGACCGGGATCAGCGCGCGGTTGATGAGGCCGAAGAGGCCGGCGCCACCGGCGCCGAGGCCGGTCATCCACTCGCCGAAGCTGGAGATGCCCTCGCCGATCGGCTCCCAGACCAGGCCGAAGACGACGCCGACGGCGGTGCCGACGAAGGCCATGATGATCGGGACGAGACGGCGGCCGTTGAAGAAGCCGAGCCAGTCGACCAGCTTGGTGCGGTGGAACTTCTGCCACAGGACGGCCGACAGCAGACCCATCAGGATGCCGCCGAGGACACCGGGGTTGTTGAACGTCGCGGCGACGTCGACACCCTTGTTGGCGGTCGTGTTGACGACGGCCTCGGTGATCGGGAAGGCCTTCAGCACGTTGCTGTAGACCAGGAAGCCGACGAGCGCGGCCAGGGCGGTGGAGCCGTCCGCCTTCTTGGCGAAGCCGATGGCGACGCCGATGCAGAAGAGCAGGGGCAGGTTGTCGAAGACCGCGCCGCCGGCGGTGGCGAAGACGGAGGCGACCTTGTCCCAGCCGAGGCCGTCGGCGCCGAAGACGTCGGGCTGGCCGAGACGGAGCAAGATACCCGCGGCCGGCAGTACGGCGATCGGCAGCTGCAGGCTGCGACCGACCTTCTGCAGGCCCTGGAACAGGCCGGATCCGCGCTTCTTCGCGGGAGCGGCGGCCTGGGCGGTGGCCGTACTCATCAACTTCCTCCAAGAAGGCAAGGCGCCGCCGGGGACGTGAACACGGGGGGAGGCGACGTCTCGTGGAACGCGGTGTTCTGGACCGCGTGGTCTACACCAATGAGTGGTGTAGACCAGTTTTAGCACGTGAGACTTAGATAAGGAACCTGCGAATTTTGTGGGCTCGGCCATACCCCGAAATGCACGACATAAGGCCCCCGGACGGTGAGGTCCGAGGGCCTTCTGTGGGTCTTACGAGGGGGGCGAAAGCCCTGAATCGGGCGCGTTCCGGGCCGTGACCGAGGGGCTACTTGACGTTGTCGCGCTCCATCTCCTCCGCGACCTCCTCGGGTTCGCGGCCCGGTGTGGGGATGTCGAACCGGGTGATCGCGAACCGGAAGATCACGTAGTACACGACCGCGAAGGCGAGGCCGATCGGGATGATCAGCCACGGTTTGGTCGCGAGGTTCCAGTTGATCACGTAGTCGATCAGGCCGGCCGAGAAGCTGAAGCCGTCCTTCACGCCGAGCGCCCACGAGACCGCCATCGAGACGCCGGTCAGCACCGCGTGGATGGCGTACAGCACCGGGGCCACGAAGAGGAACGAGTACTCCAGCGGCTCGGTGATGCCGGTGACGAACGAGGTCAGCGCGACCGAGAGCATCAGGCCGCCGACCTCCTTGCGGCGGTGCGGCCTGGCGGAGTGGGTGATCGCGAGCGCCGCGGCAGGCAGCGCGAACATCATGATCGGGAAGAAGCCCGTCAGGAACTGCCCGGCGTTCGGGTCGCCCGCCAGGAACATCGGGATGTCGCCGTGGACCACCGTGCCGTCCGGCTTCTCGTACGTGCCGAACTGGAACCAGATGGGCACGTTCAGGAACTGGTGCAGGCCGATGACGAGCAGCGCGCGGTTCGCCAGGCCGAAGATGCCCGAGCCCCACGAGCCGAGGCCGACCAGCCAGTCGCTGAAGTTCTCCAGCGCGTCGCCGATCGGCGGCCAGACCCACAGGCAGAGCGAGGCGAACGCGATCGCCACGAAGGTCATGATGATCGGGACCAGGCGCCGGCCGTTGAAGAAGCCCAGCCAGTCGACCAGCTTCGTGCGGTGGTAGCGCTGCCACAGGTAGGCCGTGAGCAGGCCCATGACGATGCCGCCGAAGACGCCGGGGTTCTGGTACGTGTAGGCGGCGTAGACGTCGTCGGGCGACAGGCAGCCGCCGCCGATGTCCGCCGTGCCGGCGGGGCAGTCCTTCGGGAACTGGCGCAGCACCGTGTAGTAGACGAGGAAGCCGACCACGGCCGCCAGTGCGGTCGAGCCGTCCGACTTCTTCGCCATGCCGATGGCGACGCCGATGCAGAACAGCAGCGGCAGGCCGAGGTTGCCGTCGAGGAGGGCGCCGCCGGCGCCGGCCATCACGGCGGCGACGTTGTCCCAGCCGAGGCCGTCGGCGCCGAACACGTCCGGCTGGCCGAGCCGGTTGATGATGCCGGCCGCGGGCAGGACGGCGATGGGGAGCTGGAGGCTGCGCCCCATCTTCTGGAGACCCTGGAAGAGCCCGCCCCACACGGACTTCTTCGGTCGCGCCGCGGCGCTGTCGGTACTCATCGGCGTCCTCCCTGCCCGGAACAAGCCGGGTCCGCGTCTCGTTGCACACTGGTGTAGACCAGTTGCGGTAGGCTCCGGGAGCCCACTGAGGACAGGCCGCCGGTGATCGTCATCATTCGGCAGAACGGCGGCACTCGCTCGCGAAGTTGGGCCAACCGTGGGTTACCGTGACAAAGCGGACCGCAGGTGCGCCGAGACTCGCGTTCGCGCGAACGGAACGGACAGGGAGAAACACATGGCCACCAAGGCTGAGAAGATCATCGCCGGGCTGGGCGGCATCGACAACATCGAAGAGGTCGAAGGCTGCATCACCCGCCTGCGCACCGAGGTCGTCGACGCCGGCCTCGTCGACGAGGCCGCCCTCAAGGCCGCCGGCGCCCACGGCGTCGTCAAGATGGGCACCGCCATCCAGGTCGTCATCGGCACCGACGCGGACCCGATCGCCGCGGAGATCGAAGACCTGATGTGAGCGTGAGCGCACCGCTCACTTCCTGACGAGGGGCCCGTTCCGGCAGGGGAACGGGCCCTTCGTCATGTCCGGATACGCTCCTCCCATGTCTCGCATCGACGGCCGTACCCCCGAACAGCTCCGCCCCGTCACCATCGAACGCGGATGGAGCAAGCACGCCGAGGGCTCCGTCCTCGTCTCCTTCGGCGACACCAAGGTCTTCTGCACCGCCTCCGTCACCGAGGGCGTGCCCCGCTGGCGCAAGGGCAGCGGCGAGGGCTGGGTCACCGGGGAGTACTCCATGCTCCCCAGGGCCACCAACACCCGCGGCGACCGCGAGTCCGTCCGCGGCAAGATCGGCGGCCGCACCCACGAGATCTCCCGCCTCATCGGCCGCTCCCTGCGCGCCGTCATCGACTACAAGGCCCTGGGCGAGAACACGATCGTCCTCGACTGCGACGTCCTCCAGGCCGACGGCGGCACCCGCACCGCCGCCATCACCGGGGCCTACGTGGCCCTCGCCGACGCCGTCACCTGGGCCCAGGGCAAGAAGCTCGTCAAGGCCGGGCGGCAGCCCCTCACCGGTACCGTCGCCGCCGTCTCCGTCGGCATCGTCGACGGCGTCCCCCTCCTGGACCTCTGCTACGAGGAGGACGTCCGCGCCGACACCGACATGAACGTCGTCTGCACCGGCGACGGCCGCTTCGTCGAGGTCCAGGGAACCGCCGAGGCCGAGCCCTTCGACCGCGCGGAGCTCGACGCTCTCCTCGACCTCGCCTCCGGCGGCTGCGCCGACCTCGCCGCGATCCAGCGCAAGGCGCTCGAAGGAACCCTCTGACGCCTCCCCGCGTCCTGACGGTCGACGGGCGCGCGGACCGTACCCGGTACGATCCGTGCGCCCACCAGGACTGTCATGTACAGGGGAGGACCCGCCTTGAAGCGCCGAATCGCACTCACCGTGGCCACGGCCGCCGCGCTCACCACCGTCCTGAGCGGCTGCGGAGCCCTCGACACCGCCATGGACTGCGTCAAGACCGCCGACGCGATAGCCACCTCGGTGTCCAACCTCCAGCAGGCCGTCTCCAACGCCTCGAACGACGTGACCCAGATCGAGGAGTCCCTCAACTCGATCTCCACCGAGCTCGGCAACCTCAAGAACACCACGGACAACGCCGACCTCTCCAAGGCCGTCGACGACCTCACCAAGGGCGTCGACACCGTCCGCACCGCCGTCAAGAACGGCGACACCACCCCGGACATCCAGCCGATCACCGACGCGGCCGGCGAAGTGGCCAAGGTGTGCACCCCGGGCTGATCCCCGCCGCCCGGCCCCGATAATCGAGGACATGACCCGTCTGATCCTCGCCACCCGCAACGCGGGCAAGATCACCGAACTCCACGCGATCCTCGCCGACGCGGGCCTCGACCTCGAACTCGTCGGCGCGGACGCGTACCCCGAGATCCCCGACGTCAAGGAAACCGGCGTCACCTTCGCGGAGAATGCCCTCCTCAAGGCGCACGCCCTCGCCCGGGCCACCGGCCTGCCCGCCGTCGCCGACGACTCCGGCCTCTGCGTCGACGTCCTCGGCGGCGCCCCCGGCATCTTCTCCGCCCGCTGGTCCGGCACCCACGGCGACGACCGCGCCAACCTGGACCTGCTCCTGGCCCAGCTCTCCGACATCGACGACGCCCACCGCGCGGCCCACTTCGCCTGCGCCGCCGCCCTGGCCCTCCCCGACGGCACGGAACGCGTCGTCGAGGGCCGCATGAACGGCTCCCTGCGCCACGCCCCGGCCGGCACCAACGGCTTCGGCTACGACCCGATCCTCCAGCCGGAGGGCCACGAGATCACCTGCGCCGAACTGACCCCGGCCGAGAAGAACGCGATCAGCCACCGCGGCAAGGCCTTCCGGGCCCTGGTGCCCGTGGTGCGCGAACTGCTGGGCTGACACGACGGAAGGGCCGCCCCGTGCGGGGCGGCCCTTCTCGCGTCGTGCGGCCGGTGGGACTCGAACCCACACGGGCTTTCGCCCACTGGGACCTAAACCCAGCTCGGCTGCCAGTTACGACACGGCCGCGTGCACGGCCATCGTAGCGGGCACGCCCCGTCGGGCGGCGGGCCGCGTCCCGCCTTCCCGCGCGGGGCTCAGAACCTCGGTTCGGGCGCCTGGGCCATCACCAGTTCGGCCGCCTCCTCGGGGGTCTCCACCGACGGCGGCGACCCCTCCAGCGGCTGCCGCGCCGTCTCCTTCATGCACGCCACCGCGACCACGCCGACGAGCGCCGCGCCCATCGCGTAGTACGCCGGCATCAGGGCGCTGCCGGTGGCGCCGATCAGCGCGGTGACGACGAGCGGGGTCGTCCCGCCGAACAGGGACGCCGACACGTTGTAGCCCACGGACAGCGAGCCGTACCGCACGTCCGTCGGGAAGAGCGCCGGGAGCGCCGCCGACATCGTGCCGAGCATGCAGACCAGCGACAGGCCGAGCATCAGCATGCCCGCCACGATCGCCGCGACGTCGCCCTGACGGATCAGCAGGAAGGCGGGCAGCGACAGCAGGAGGAAGCCCAGCATCCCCGTCATCAGGACCGGCTTGCGGCCGAACCGGTCGCTGAGCCGGCCGACCCGCGTGATGACCAGCATCAGCAGCACCATCACGAGCAGCAGGACCAGCAGCCCGTGCGTCTCGCTGTAGCCGAGCTCGTCGGAGAGGTACGTCGGCATGTACGACAGCAGCATGTAGTCGGTGATGTTGTACGCGCCCACGAGGGCGATGCAGAGGATCAGCGTCGGCCACTGCCGGCGGAGGATCTTCGCCAGGTCGTCCCTGGTGGAGGTCTCCACCGCGTCCGCCGCCTCCGAGGCGCGCGCCGACTCGCTCTCCAGCTTCCGGAAGGCGGGCGTCTCGTCCAGCCGCAGCCGCAGGTAGAGGCCGGCCAGCCCCAGCGGGCCCGCCACCAGGAACGGCACGCGCCAGCCCCACGCCTCCATGGTGTCGGGGCCCAGCCACGCGCCGAGCGCCGTCACCAGACCGGCCGCGCCGACGTACCCGGCCAGCGTGCCGAACTCCAGGAAGCTGCCGAAGTAGCCCCGGCGCCGGTCGGGGGCGTACTCGGCGATGAAGGTCGAGGCGCCGCCGTACTCGCCGCCGGTCGAGAAGCCCTGGACCATCCGGAAGAAGACCAGCAGGGCGGGGGCCCAGAAGCCGATCGAGGCGTACGAGGGGATCAGGCCGATCGCGAAGGTGCCGACGGCCATCAGGATCATCGTCAGCGCGAGGACCTTCTTGCGGCCGAGCCGGTCACCCATCGGGCCGAACACCATGCCGCCGATCGGGCGGATCAGGAAGGCGACCGCGAACGTCGCGAACGACGACAGCAGCTGGACCGTGTCGTTCCCGGACGGGAAGAAGACATGGCCGAGGGTGACGGCGAGGTAGGCGTAGATGCCGAAGTCGAACCACTCCATGGCATTGCCCAGCGAGGCCGCCCGGACGGCCCTCTTGACCGCCGCCTCGTCCGTCACCGTGATGTCCGTCCGGCGCAGCCGGGGCCGCCTGCGCCGGACGGCTGCCTTGAACAGGCGCGGATGGCGCCTCAGGGCTTCTGGATCCGTCGCGGGATCGCGGTCTGTGGCCGACATGACCGTACGTCCTCTCTGGGGAAGGAGCTCCAGGGGACACGTCTGCGCGATCATGGCGTTCGCAAACGGGAAAGACCGGGGATGGGACGTGCGTCACCCTCCCCGGTCGGTCTCAGCCCTCGATGGCGAGGTCCCTGATGATCTTGGCCACGTGGCCGGTGGCCTTGACGTTGTAGAAGGCGTGCTCGACCTTGCCGTCCTCGTCGACGACGACGGTGGAGCGGATGACGCCGGTCACCGTCTTGCCGTACAGCTTCTTCTCACCGAAGGCGCCGTACGCCTCCAGGGTCGTCTTCTCGGGGTCGCCGACCAGGGTGACCTTCAGGTTCTCCTTCTCGCGGAACTTCGCGAGCTTCTCCGGCTTGTCGGGGGAGACGCCGATGACGTCGTAGCCGGCGGCGGCCAGGACGTCGAGGTTGTCGGTGAAGTCGCAGGCCTGCTTGGTGCAGCCGGGGGTGAGGGCGGCGGGGTAGAAGTAGACGATGACCTTGCGGCCCTTGTGGTCCGCGAGGGAGACCTCGTTGCCGTCCGCGTCGGGAAGGGTGAAGGCGGGGGCGGTGTCGCCGGGCTGCAGTCGCTCGCTCATGGCTGGCTCTCCTCGGAGGTGTTCGCGTACGCGTTCAGAGCCTAATGGGGGTCGGGCGCGGCCCCGGGGCGGCGGAACTGACAGACTGACGGCAAACGACCGGATCACGACTACGGAGGCAGCGCGGTGTCGGACGCCAGGACCCCTGCGCAGATCGAGGCGGACATCGTCCGCCGGCGCGAGCAGCTCGCCGTCACTCTCGACGAGATCGGCATTCGGATGCACCCGAAGACGATCATCGGGGACGCCAAGGCCAAGGTCGCCTCGACGGTCGACCAGACCGCGGGACGCGCCTTCGTCGCGGTCAACCGGGTCGTCTCGGACGTGAAGGCACGTTTCACCCACGAGGACGGCGCCCCGCGCCTGGAGCGCGTCGTTCCGGTCGCGCTGGTGGCCGTGGCGGTCGTGGGACTGCTCGCGGCGTCCTCGCGCAAGGGCAGGGGATGACTCCTCCCGGCTACGGGCGCCCCGCCCGGGCGGGTAGGTTCGAGCCGTGAGCGAGAACACGCACGACAAGCTGCCCATCCGGATGCTGCACGACCGGGTCCTGGTCCGCACCGACTCCCCCGAGGGCGAGCGGCGGTCCGGCGGCGGCATCCTCATCCCGGCGACCGCCGCGGTGGGCCGCCGGCTGTCCTGGGCCGAGGTGGTCGCGGTCGGCCAGAACGTCCGCACCGTCGAGATCGGCGACCGGGTCCTCTACGACCCCGAGGACCGCGCCGAGGTCGAGGTGCGCGGCGTGGCCTACGTGCTGATGCGGGAGCGCGACCTGCACGCGGTGGCCGCGGACCGGTTCCAGGGCTCCTCGGACACCGGGCTCTACCTGTAGGGCGCCCCGCGCGCCCGCCCCGGGGGGGGGGGGGGGGGGGGGGGGGGGGGGGGGGGGGGGGTTTGGGGGGGGGGGGAAGAAGGGGGGGGGGGGGGGGGGGGGGGGGCCCCCCCCCAACGCCCCGTACCGGAGGCGGCAACCGCACGTACCACGTCGGCGGGGACCTGCTCGACGTCCACGGCAACACCGTCCACGGCGACTTCACCGGCATCCGCAGGACCGCCCGGGCGGGGGAGCCGGAGTGAGCGACCTGGACGACGGCGCCCCGGGGAACGCCCCCCAGGACGCCGGCCGCGCCGACGACCCGGGCGGCGGGCACGGCCGCGCCGGCGACCGGCACGGCGGACACGGCCGGGGCGGGGACCGGAACGACCGCAACGACAGGAACGACCGCAACGGCGGCCGCGGCGGCGACCGGAACGACCGCGGGGACGGCGCCGGGGACCAGCAGCGCGAACCCAGCGTGTTCGCCGCCGCCGACCGGGGCCTCCTCGGCGCCGAGAGCGGCACCGGCGGCGCCGCCACCGCGCGCCGCGCCGTCCGCACCCTGGCCGGGACCGCGGCCGACCGGCACACCGTCATCCACGGCGACGGAGTCGTCTACGAGGGCCCCCAGGTCCTCGCCCTCTACGGCCCCGACCGCTCGCCCCACGTGGTCCAGGGACCCGTCCCGCCCGAGACGCTCGACCACCTCGCCCGCGTGTACTGCGAGCCCGTCGGCTACCAGCTCATGAAGGACCGGCTCCGCGCCCACCGGGTCCTCGTGCTCTGCGGCGAACCGAGCAGCGGCCGCCGCGCCACCGCGCTCGCCCTCCTCGACGAACTCACCCGCGGGAAGGTCTTCCGCCTCGACCCCCGCCACGGCGTCGACGAGATCACCGGGGAGTACGTCCAGGAGGGCGGCGGCCACCTCCTGGAGCTGCTCACCGAGGACATCAGGACCGAGAGCGAGCCCCGGCCCTCCCGCACGGACCCCGGCGACCGCCCGGCCACCGCCCGGCGCCCCGCCACCCGCCTCTCCGAGCTGCACCTCGACCGCTTCGGCGACCTGCTGCGCGGCCGCGAGGCGTACGGCGTCGTCCTCGTCGAGAACGGCGAGCTCGCCGACCGGCTCCTGCGCGGCCGGTACGGGGTCTACTGCGCCCCGCCGCCCGCCGACGAGGTCCTCCACCGCCACCTCCGGCTCCGGCTGAGCGGCGAGGCCCTCGCCTCCGCCCGGGAGCGCGCCGGCCGCCCCGACGTCGTCGAGGCCCTCGGCCTGGAGGCGCTGCGGCCGCGCGAGGCCGCCCGGCTCGCCGACCACCTCGGCCGGCACTGGCACGGCGAACTCACCGACGAGCAGCTCCTCGCCGACTGCGCCACCTTCGTCACGGCCCAGGCCCGGGCGTGGTTCGCCGGAGCCGACCGGCCCGGGACGCTCCCCGAGGCCCTCCCGGTCCTGAACGCCGGGGCCTTCCGCATCGCCGTCGCCGTCTTCGACGGCTCCGCCTACAGCCTCGCCGCCGAGGCCGCGGAGCTCCTCGCCTGGGAACTCGCCGTCACTCTCGACCCCGAACACGCCCCCGGACGACGGCTGTTCGGCACGCACGCCGAACACCGCCCGGTGCTCGCCCGCGCGGTCCTCGAGGACGGCGAACTCGACCTCGGCCCCGCCAAGGTGCCCGTGCGCGCCGTCCGCTTCCAGGGCGGAGGACTCGCCGGAGCCGTCCTCGGCGAGGTCTGGCACGGCTACCACAACGTCCGCGGCCCCGTCGCGCGCTGGCTGCGCGCCCTGTGCGACGACCCGCGCTCCGAGGTGTGGGTGCGGGCCTCCATCGCCGCCGGCGTGCTCTGCTCCTGGGACTGGATCCACGGCTTCCGCGAGCTGATCGCGCCCCTCGCCGCGACGGACGGACCCGTCGCCCGGATGGCCGCCGCCACCGCGCTCGCCGAGTCCGCCCGCGACCCCCGCGTCCGTCCGGCCGTCGCCGACGTCCTCAAGGAGTGGGCGGCGTCGGACGAGGACACGCTCGTCGAGACCGCCCTGCTCGCCCACGGCTACGTGCTCGCCGCCGGGGACGTGCCCGGCTCGCTGGACGCCCTCGCCAGGGTCGTCAGGGCCCGCGAGGCGGGGGACACCGACGTCCTCGTCCACGCCGCCTTCAGCGCCGCCCGGCTGCTCGCCTCCGGCGAGCCCGATCCCGTGCTGCGCCGGCTGCGCGCCTGGCTCGACGACGGCCGCACGAGCCTCGCCAACCTGGTCCTCCTCACCGTCATCCGCGCGCTCGGCACCCGCACCACGCATCTGTGGGGCCTGCGGGACGTGCCCGAGCTGGAACCGCACGCGGCCCGGCCGCTCTTGGTCGCCCTGCTCGCCACCCGTCCCGACCTGGCGCCCGACCTGGCCCGGCTGCTGCGCCACACGCTCGCCACGGCGCGCTCGGGCGAGGTGGCGCTGGAGGCGTTCGGCGGGCTGCTCCGGCGGGCGGCCAAGGACCCGGACGCCCTCGGGCACGTCTGCGGCCTGCTGCCGCTCCTCGCGGTGGACCGCCGCGACCGCGACCGGCTGCGGGGGCTGCTCAACGAGCTGGTCCGGGACCGCGACCGGCCCCTGGACCGGCGCGCGGCCCGGCGGATGTGGGACGCCGTCACGGAAGGAGCGCACCGATGACCGGGCCCGAGCAGGACCGGAGCGGCCGGCCGGACGACCGGACGCGGTGGGACGAACACGACCTCGACGGCCGCCGCCCGGACCGCCGGGGACCGGACCGTCCCGGGGGACAGGGCCCGGACGGGCGCGTACGGCAGCGGTACGAGGAGCCGGGCGAGCGGGCCCGCGACGAGCGCGCCCGGCAGCGGGACGCCGGACGGAACCCCCGTCCCGACCCCGTCCGGGGCGGCCGGGACGACCTCCGGCAGGGCGGCGGGACCGCCGGAGGACGGCAGGAGCGTGGCCGTGACGAGGAGCGCCGACGGGGAGAAGGACAGGGACAGCGCCAAGAGCCAGGACAGGCACAGGCACAGGGACAGGGACGGGCGTCCGGCCAGGGACGTGACCAGGGCCGGGGCCAGGACCGTGGACAGCGTCCCGCACCGGGACGTGGACAGGGGAGGGGCCAGGTGCAGGGGCAGGGGTCGACACCGGGTCGGGGCGAGGAGCGGGGCATGGGCCAGGGGCGTGAGCGGGAGCCGTGGAACGCGGACGCCGGCCGGCCGCGCGGACCGCTGCTGAGGGAGTACGCGCCTCCCTACCGCCGCCGCAGCGGACGCGTCGCCGCCGTGCTGCTCTACCGCAACGGCGGCCACCGCGTGGTGTGGCCCGACCGCAAGGAGGACGTCAACAAGCCGCTGATCGGCACCCCGTACACCGTCTTCGAGGTCCAGCTCGGCCGCAACGTCACGGAGTTCGTGCTCCAGCTGCCCGCGGCCGGCGACGGCGTGTTCTTCGAGGCCGTCGCCAGGATCCAGTGGATGGTCACCGACCCCCACCTCGTCGTCCAGGAGCAGGTCGAGGACGTCGCCGAGCTGCTGCACGACGAGCTGCTCGACGGCCTGCGCCGGATCTCCCGCCGCTTCCGCATCACCGACGCGCAGCGCGCCGACGAGGCCGTCCGGGAGGCGCTGAGCACCGGGCGCCTCAGCTTCGGCCGGGACATCGGCCTGCGCACCCGCGTCCACGTCTTCATCGACCTGGAGGAGTCGGTCAAGGCCGAGGTCCACCGGCGGGACCGGCTGGACGTGACCATGGAGGCCGACGCGCGCGAGGCCGAGGCGGAGCGCCGCAGGGACGCGGCGGAGCGGTCGATGATCGCCGACCGCGCCCGGGAGATCGAGGCACTCTTCCGCCGCGGCGACCTCGCCCAGATCGCCCACCACATGGCGGTCCACCCCGACAAGCAGTGGGAGATCCGCAACCAGCTCCAGCAGGAGCGGCGCCAGGGCCAGGAGGACTACCTCGCCGTCTTCACCCAGCTCCTGGAGACCGGCGTCCTGGAACGCCACGACATCGGCGAGCAGATGTACCAGGTGCTCATGTACCTGCGGTCCCAGACCGGCAACATCGTCGGCGGCATCACCGACCGGGTCCTCAACCCCTCCGGCGGCACCGGACAGCGCTCCCCGCGCGCCCTCGAGGACGGGACCCCCGAGCCGGGCCGGCCGGACTGGGACGACGACCCCCACGCCGGCGACGAGGGCGACCGCGCCCGCGGGGACCGCCGGACCCACGGGGGCGGGAGCCCGAACGGGACCGGCCGGGGGTACGGGGAGCCGGAGCGCCGGGAACGGCCCGAGGGGCGCGAGGGGCGGGGGGAGGGCCGGACGCGGCCCGAGGACCGCGGCCGGTGGGACGCACCGGAGGCCGGGGGCGGCCGGGACACCCCGCCCGCGCCCCGGGTCTACGAGCCGACCCGCGTCGAGTCCGCCGTCGACCGGGAGCGCGAGCGGGAGCGGGAGAGGGCGCGGGAGCGGGCCGACGCCGGCGACCACGAGGACCGGTACGAGCGCTACGACCGGTACGACCGCGACGATCCGTACGACCGTGAGGGGACCGGGCGTCCGGGCCGGGAGTCCCGGACCCGCCGTCCCGCCCGCCCCAGCTCCGACTTCGACGACTGGGACGACGCGTGACGGCCCCCGACCGCGCCCCCGACCGTGCCCCGGCCCCAGCCCCTGAGCGGGTCCCCGGCGGCGCCCCTGAGCGGGTCCCCGGCGGCGCCCCTGACCGTGTCCCCGGCGGCGCCCCTGAGCGGGTCCCCGCGCCGGCGCCCGCCCCGCCCGAGGAGCTCCGCTTCATGGCCGAGCGGCTGCTCGCCACCGTCCGCGAGGACATCGGGCGGGCCGACACGAAGGCCGCGATCCTGCTCTCCGGCGCGCTCGCCTTCCTCGCGGTCGTCTTCTCCGGGGAGCGCGCCCCGCTGCCCACGGCCGGTGCCGCACTCGTGTTCCTGCTGGTCGCGGGCGTGCTGTGGACGGCCGGGGTCGTGATGCTCGTGTCGGTGGTGCTGCCCCGCACCCGGATAGGGGCCGACCGCACCCTGCTGCGCGAGCTGACGGCCGGGCCGTCGGAGCCGGTGCTGCGCGAGCGGCTCACCGCCTCGGGCGCGGACGCGACCGGCTGGCTCCTCGAACAGGCCAGCGTGCACGGGCTCGTGCTCGCGGCGAAGTACCGGTGGCTGCGCCTGGGCGTGTGCGCGCTCGCGCTCGGCGCCCTCCTGGCCCTCTTCAGCGAACTGTGGTGAGACAGAGAATGCAGTGGAACAACAGGGGGAGCGCCCTGCTCCTCGCCGGAGCGCTCCTCGCGCTCTCCGGCCCGTTCGCGACCGGCGCGGCGGGCGCCCCCGTGCTGCCGGGAGGCCCCGTGCTGCCGGGAGGCGCCGTGGCGGCGACGGCCGCGGATCCGGCCGACGGCCCCGACCCGATCGACTTCGCCGTGGTCGTCGACCAGTCGAAGAGCCTCGCGGACAAGGACCTGGCCCGGGAGACCGAAGCGGCGGCGCTGCTGAGCCAGGGCGAGATATCCGAGCGCTCCCGCGCCACCGTCATCGGCTTCGGCAGTTCCGAGAAAGCCGGCCAGTCGCCCGTACGGGAGGTCTGCCCCCTCCTCGTCGCCGACGCCGCGGGCCGGGAGGCGCTCAGCGAGTGCGTGCAGAAGCTGGGCCGCCGCGACGAGGCCCGGATGGGGCCGGGCACCGACTTCCCCGCGGCGATCCGCCAGGCCGTCACCCGTCTCACGGGGGCTGCCCCGGCCGGGGCGAAGGCACCGGCCGTCCCCAAGGTCGTCTTCCTGCTC
This sequence comes from Streptomyces sp. NPDC104202, assembly GCF_055584185.1. Lineage (NCBI taxonomy): Bacteria > Bacillati > Actinomycetota > Actinomycetes > Kitasatosporales > Streptomycetaceae > Streptomyces > Streptomyces sp. NPDC104202. The sequence continues at coordinate 124,245 of NZ_JBVJMN010000013.1, forward strand.
ACCGACGGCCGGCTCGACGTCGCCGACAGCCCCGAGTACGGCACCGACCGCGACAGCCGCCAGGCCAACGGCGAGCGTCGGCTCACCGAGGAGCTCGCCCGCGCGCGGGCCGCCGGCGTCCAGATCTGGCCGCTCGGCTTCGGCAGCGCCATCGACCGCTCCGCGCTCACCGCGATGGCCGGGGGCGGCTACCGCGGCGCCTGTTCCGACGTCCCCGGCTCCGCCCCGCGGATGCGGGTCGTCGGCACCTCCGCCGAGATCGACAAGGCGCTCCAGGAGACGTTCGCCGCCGCCCGCTGCGCCCGGATCGCCCACGGGACCGTCGGCAGGCCCCCCGCCGACCTGACCGTCACCATCCCGCCGATCGCCACCGACGGCTCCCTCACCATCTCCAAGCACGACCCGAAGGTGCGGGTGACCTACTTCGACCCGGCGGGCCGCGAGGTCCCCGCCCGCGGCGAGTTCGACGGTTCGGTCTTCGAGGTGAGCGGGCAGGACGGGCCGGTCGAGGCGCTGCGCGTGAAGAACCCGCTGCCCGGCCGCTGGCGGGTGCACATCGAGGCGCCGGAGGGCCACCGCGACCGCGAGGTCGCCGTCCGGGCCATCTGGCAGGGCCGCCTCCGCTCCGACGTCACCCTCGACCCGGCCTCGCCCCGCGCCGGCGAGGAGATCACCGTGCAGGCGCGGATGCAGACCCGCCGCGGGGTCGTCATCTCCGACCCGCGGCAGCTGGACGGGCTCGTCGTCACCGCCGAGATGAGCGGCGCGGGCTTCGCGCCCGTCACCCTCCGGCTCGCCGACGACGGCCGGGCGCCCGACCGCAAGGCCGGCGACGTCCGCTTCACCGGGCGGCTGACCGTGCCCGCGGGAGCCACCGGCGAGCTGAAGTTCGTGACCCGGATGGCGGCCCCCGGCATCACCTCCGACCTGCGCCCGCTGTACGCCCGGACCGCCGAGGGGCCGCGGACGGTGGTCGCCGGTCTCGCCGTCGACCGGGTCGCCGTGCACCCCGGGGGGACCGTCCGCGGCACCCTCGACGTCACCAACGAGGACTCCGCGCCGCACACCCTGCGGCTCGCCCTGAAGGACGTCACACCGGGCGCCGAACTCGCCCTCGCCCCGACGACCGTCACCGCCCCGCCGGGCAGGAGCACCCGGGTCGCCTTCACGGTCGCGGTCGGCGGCTCCACCCCGCTCGGCGAACTGGGCGGGCAGGTCACGGTCGTGGACACCGACGGCGACCTGGTCCTGGACTCCGACTACCTCGACGCCCGGGTGGTCGCCCCGCCCACGTGGTGGCAGCGCTGGTGGAAGGCGGTGGCCGGCGGCGCCGCCGTGCTGGTCCTCGCCGCGGCCTTCGCCGGCATCCGGCTCGCCGCCCGGCGCCGCCGCCGCGACCTCACCGGCGTCACCCTCGAACTGGGCCGCGACGGTCGGTCGCTGTACGCGCTGACCGTCCGGCGCGGCCAGAGCCCCGGCGGGGTCTTCGCCTTCACCGTCGACGAGCCGTACGGCGAGCCGGCCACGCTCCGCCGGATCCGCGGCGGCACCGCGGCCGCCTCGCACGTCCTGCGCCGCACCGGCGCCGGCGACCTGCTGTTCCGCCCCCGGGGCGGCCCGCAGGTCTCCGTCAGGACGGGCGAGCCGATCGCCCTGGGCGACCACGAACTCGTCGTGCGCGGCGGGCGTGCGGAGCCGGCCGCGACCCGTGAGTTCCCGTGGTCCCGCCGGACGCGTCCGCCCCGCGGGCCGGGCGGGGGACCGGGCACCGGCGGCGGCCGGCGGCGCGGCGGGGCCACGGGCGCGGGCGCCCGGAGCGGCGGCGCGGGAGCGGGCGCCGGACACGCCGGCCCGGGCTCCGGGTCCGGTCCCGGCTCCGGCTCCGGTGAGGCCGGGGGCCCCGGCGCGTACGACGACAACTTCTGAACGGGTCACCGAGGAGACGAGATGAAGATCTACCAGCCCATGCTCTTCGTGGGACTCGGCGGCACCGGCGGACGCATCGGCAGCGAACTCGAACGCGGCCTGCGCCGGGAGCTGTGCGGACCCGACGGCACCGACCTGGTCGACGGCGGCCGCCGGCTGCCCTTCCAGCTGCCCGACTGCCTCCAGTTCGTCTACGCCGACTTCAGCGAGGGCGAGCTGCTGAGCCAGCCGCAGTTCCGGGCGAAGGGTGCCGAGGGCGCCGCCTTCGCCCGCACCTCCCGCATGGTCCGCGACCTGCTCCCCACCGACTTCGACTCCTCGCCCGAGGTCACCCGCACCCTGCGGGTCTCGGTCCACGAGGAGACCCGGCTGTGGCTGCCGCCGCAGGCCCGCCAGCCGCGCGTGGCCCCGCTCAACAGCGGCGCCGGGCAGCTCCCGACGGTCGGCCGGGCCGCGTTCTTCGCGTCCGTGCGGTCGGGCCTCGAACCCGTCCTGCGCCAGCTCCGCGAAGCGATCGGCGCCATCGGACAGGCCGCCGGCGACCTCAAGCGCGTCGGCGGCGGCCGCATCCGGGGCTGCGACGTCTTCGTCGCCTTCTCCGTCGCCGGCGGCACCGGAGCCGGCATCTTCTACGACTTCATCCACCTCATCGGGCACGAGTTCCGCAACGCCAAGGTGCCCGGCGTGAAGATCTACCCGCTGGTCGTCATGCCCTCCGCCTTCCCGCCGGAGGCGGGCGGCGGACGCGAGGCCGAACTCAACGCCGCCCGCGCCCTCGTGGACCTGTCGCGGCTGGTCGACGACCAGAACGTGCCCGACGCCCTCGACACCGTCGGCGACGTCGAGGAGCACGGCCGGCTCAGCGTCACCTACCCGGGCGACGGGGTCGTCGCGCTCCGCCCCGCCACGATGCAGACCGCCTTCCTCTTCTCCAAGCCGGCCGTCATCGGCCCCGAGGACCTCCGCCGCTCCATCACCGCCATGGTGATGTCGCTGATCGGCACCGAACTCGGCGAGGACAACGGGGCGGTGACCCGCGCCGACGACGACTACCAGTCCTTCGCCGCCAGCTTCATCAACAAGAGCGTGGAGCGCGCGACGCCGGCCCGCACCGGCATCGGCTACCGCGGCATGTCCACCAGCCTCGCCGCCTCCCTCACCGTCCCCGTCGACGACCTCGCCGAGATCGTCGCCGCCCGGCTCCTCGCGCAGGCCGTCCGCGGCATGTCCGAGCGCGCCCGCCGGCCCGCCCGGGACGGACAGGAGCTCGTCCGCGACCTCTTCACCCGCTCCGGCGTCGGCCGGCTCTGGAGCCGCGAGGCGCCCGACGTCCCGCTGCCCGAACAACTCCCCCGGGGCAGCCGGGACATCACCCAGGAACTGCGCCAGCGCCTGCAGGACATGGAGGAGTCGCTGCACCGCCTCGACCTCCACCTCTCCCGCGAGATCCCGCGCCTCACCGAGGACTTCCGGCCCGGCGCCGGTGCCCGCGAACTCCTCGGCACCGTCGGCCCGTTCCAGCTGGAGGCCGTCCTCGCCGGCCTCCCTGGCCACCCCGACCGGGTCGCCAGGGAGGGCTTCATCGGCATGCTCGACAACCGGCGCAACGAACCCGAACGGCCCCCGCACGTCCAGACCTCGGCCCCCGCCATCCCCCGGATCAAGCGCGGCGTCGGCGGCGTCGTGCCCGCCCGCTGGACCGACCCCGACGTGCAGGAGGCGCTCGCCGCCCAGGAGGCCTGGTACCAATGGCGGGCCCGCGTCCTGTGGCACCGCGGCTGGCAGGCCGGGGAGGCCCAGTGGCGGCCGTCCCTCCACCGTGTCACCAACGAGGTCGCCGAGCTCGCCAAGGTGCTCCGCGCCCACGAGCAGGACGAGGGCAAGTCCTTCGCCGACCGCCGTCGCGAGCTCTACCGCGACGACCGGGCCGGCATCGCCTACCTGCTGCCCCCGCAGAACACCCTGCGCGCCTTCTACGACGACGTCGTCGACCGGCTCGCCCAGAGCGAGGGCCTCCCCGAGACCACCGACGCCGCCACCCTCCTCGACCGGCTCGTCGGGGCCGACGACTGGCGGCGCGCCCTCGACGCGGTCCGCCGCTCCTCGGGCGCCGCCGTCAAGGAGATCAAGCAGGTCGTCGAGCGGCGGGTCAAGCGCCTCTTCGGCGAGGCCAACGAGGACGTCTTCGCCCGCCCCCTGCTGCCCTCGATGGAGCTCCTGCTGCGTGCCGCCTCGGGCGACGAGAGCGCCGAGGCGAAGGTCGACCCGCGCTGGCTCGACCAGTTCCGCTCCCGGCTCGCCGGGCTGCTCCCGGTCGGCTTCGTCCCGGACGGCAGCGGCCCGATGAAGATCCTCATCGTGCACCCCGCCAGCGAGTCCGACGGGCGCGCGGCGGGCTTCCTCTCCCAGGAGCTCAACCTCCCCTCCCGGGTGTCGCCCGAGTGCCGTGCCGTGGACACCGACTCCATCACCGTCGTCCTCTTCCGCAGCGGCATGAACCTCACCGACATCTCCGAGGTCCGCGGCGTCCTCAGCCTCTGGTCCGAGGCCCGGGACTCCGGCGGCGAGGAGGACTTCCTGCACTGGCGCCAGCGGCTCGGCTACCAGGACGACTGGCTGGTCTCCACCGAGCAGGACCGCCAGCGCATCCTCCACCGGCTGCTCTGCACCCTGTGGAACGGCCACATCGCCACCGAGGGACCGGAGACCTCCCCGCACCTCGTCCGCATCCGGCTCCAGGAGGGCGAGTCCGCGACCATGTCGCTGCGCCTGGAGGGCTTCGACGGTTCGCTGTCCAGCTGGGCCGGGCTGCTCCGTGCGTACGAGCGCTGGGCGCTGCTCGACGAGGGCCAGATCATCGAGCAGTTCTGCGAGCGGCTCATGCGGGCCCTGCCCAAGGGCCTCGCGCACGTGCCGCAGCCCCCGTCGGCGCTCTTCACCCGCTTCGTCGAGGACATCGCCCCGCGCCAGCTCGTCCTGATCGACCGGCTCGCCGCCGAGTACGGCGAGGCGGACGGCGAGTGGCTCGCCCCGCTGCGCCACTTCTGGTCGGTCACCTACCCCGGCGCCCTCGACATGCGCTTCCCCAGCGCCTCCCGCGCGACCCGCTCCACCCTGCGCGCCCTCTACGAGCGCCACGCCCCGCGCCAGGCCCCCGGCCGGCCGGCCCGCCCGAGGCCCGAACCCCGCCCCCGCCGCGACGACGAGGAACGGTACGGAGAGGAGCGGTACGACGAGGAGCGGTACGGAGAGACGAACCGCAACGGCGGCGGCGAGGGCCGGTACGGCGACCGGGACCGCTCCGACGGCCGCCACGCGAGCCGCGGCCGCCGCGAGGACGGGGGCGGGTGGTACGACGACCCCGGGCCCCGGCCCGGCGCCGGCCGGCGGAACGGCGCCGGCCGGCAGAACGGCTACGACCACGACCCCCGTTCCGCGTACGGGACCAGGCGCCGCACCGACTCCGGAACGCGCCCGGCCGGCCGGTCGCTCTACGAGGACGACTGGGAGCGGGAGCCCGAACCGGACTTCGGGCCGGACGACGGGTACGACGCGGGACCGGACGGCCGGGAGGACGACGCCGGCCCGGACGACAGGTCCGGCGCGGCCCCCGACTGGGACCGGCCCTTCACCGACGGCACGGACGACGACTGCGACGACGACTGCGACGACGACTCCTTCGACGACTTCGGCGCGGCCCCGCGCCGCCGCGACCGGGCCGGTGAGGCCGAGTGAGCTCCCCGGTCCTCCCCGAACGGCCCCTGCCCGGCCACGCCGTCTGCCTCGACCTGCGGACGGCCGGTCCGGCCGGCCCCGGGGCGCACGACGGCGGCGCCGGGGCCGACGACGCCCTGCGCGCGGCCCTCGACGCCCCGCAGCCCGGCGGCGAGCGCCGCTTCCTCGTGGTCGACGAGGCCGACCGGCTCGTCGGTCACCAGCTGCTCTACGAGCGGCTGTCGTCCTACGGCCCCGCCCACATCGTCTGCCTCGCCGTCGGCGCGCGGGGCGAGCGGACCCTGCGCCGCTCCCTCACCCTGCGTCCGCCGGCCGCCGGGGTGCTGTGGGTCTTCGACGCGACGGAGGACGGCGTCCCCGGGGACGCCGTACTACGGCCGTTGGTGGACGTCCTGTCCACCCCCGAGGTCTTCGACGCGGTGCTCCGCGCACTCGGCGAGGTCGTGCACGGCGTCGCCGTGCCGGCCGTGCGCGTGCTGGAGCACGACCTGACCGACGAGGCGCGCGCCCGCGCCTGGCGCCAGGCGGTGGAGGGACTGGCCGGCCCGGACGTCCCCGCCGTCGGCGTCGTCGCCGACCAGGTGCCGGGGCCGCTCGCGCTGCTTCTCGACGACGGCGTGCCGCGCTCGCTCTCCGGCCACGCCTGGCTCCCCGCCCACGGCCGGGCGGGAGCGCGGCTGGCCGCCTGCGAGGAGGCCCTCGGCCTCGCCGTCGACGGCTACGAACGGGTGCGCGGGCCGGCCGGGCTCCTCACCCGGGCGGGAGCCTCCGCCGACCTGCCGGGGGACATCGAGCGGGTGGTGGAGGAGCTCGCCGGGTTCCGGGCCGCCGTCGCGGACGCGTTCGGCGCGGCGGGCGGCACCCGGCTGACCGCCGAGCACCGGGGCCTCCTGCGGGACCGGGGCGTCGAACTCCCCGAGATGCCGCGGGAGATCTCGCGGACCGGCATCGTCCCGGCGCTCCGCGACCACACCCACGACCTGATCGGCAAGGGGCTGCCGCTGCGCTCCGTCGCGGCCCGGCTCGCGGCGCTCTCCGCCCGTACGGCCCCGGTCGGCAGCGCCGCCCGGCTCGCCCGGCTCGACGCGATCTGCGGGCCCGAGCGCCTGCGCCGACTGGGCCGCCGGCACCCCTTCACGGCGGGCGGCGGTCGGCCGGCGGCCTTCGCCGTGACGGGTCTGGCGGCCCTGCTCGCCGGTGTCTGGCCGGTCCTCGGCTGGGTCCTGGGCCCCGCGGTCGGGGTCCTCGCCGCCGGCCTCGCCCATCTGATGCTGCGGCGCAGGCCCAACCGCTCGCCCGACGGCCGGATCGACGGCGGCGGTGCCACGGGCGCCGCGCCGCGCCTCCTCGGCGGCCTGCTCGGCGGTGCCGCCGGGGCGGTCGTCGGCGGGTTCCTGGACCCGCCGGTCTGGGCGTCGGCCGCCGCCCTCACGGTCGCCGTGGCCGCCGTGGTCCTCCTCGCGCTGCGCGACTGGAGCCGGGCGGTGGACGACTGGTGGGCCCGGGCGGACCCGGAGGAGGCCGGCCGGATCCTCGGGGACGTCCACGCCCTCGTCGTCACGACCGCCGTCCACGACTGGCTGTTCGCGGAGGTGCGCCACCACTGCTCGGCCGGCGCGGGCGCGGTCGCCCGGCTGCTGCGGGCCCTCGCGCGGACCGCCGACGCGCACGGACAGCCGTACGCGCCCGGGGAGGACGCCGGCACCCCGCGCACCGCGCCGCCGGCACCGGACCCCGCAGCGGCGTCGTGGAGCTGGGAGGACTGGGGGGACGGCGACGAGGACGACTCCTGGTCCGACCTCGACGCGGAACCCCCGGCCGCCCCGGCGGGGACCCGGCAGCCGCCCCGCCCGGACGCCGGGTCCGCGGACCCCTTCGCCGCCGCCGACCCGTTCGGTCCGGACGACCGGGCCGCTCCGTCCGGTCCGGGCGACGCCTTCGGACGGCCCGGCGGGCCGGGGGCCCCGCGGGGGTCCGGGCCGGCGCCCGGCTGGCTGGAGCGGCGGTACGGGGACGGGGGCCCCGCGCTCGTCGACACCCTCGTCGGCGACCTCGTCGCGGGCACCGTCCTGATCCTCGACGGCTGCTGGGCGGGGATCGAGCGCGACCCCGGCGCCGGCACCCCGGGCGTCCACGAGAGGCGGCTCGGGGACCTGCTCGCCGAGACCCGTCTGCGTCTGGAGCGCGACGTGGCCGCCTCGCCGCCGCCCGCGCAGGACGGGCTCCGGGACCGGGCGGCGCCGACCGGGCTCGCCGCCTTCACCGACCGTTCCGACCGGCCCGACGCCGCCCGTCTCACCGGCGTCGCCCCCGACGCGGTGGCCCGGCTGCTGCTGTCCGAGGACGAACCCGGCCGCACCGTCGCCCTCTGCGGCCCCGAACACCTGAGGCTGCTCTCCCACGACCCGCTCGCCGCCCGCCAGGTCCGCTTCGTGCCGGAGGCGATGCGGCGCGGCGCGGCGGGCGACGACGTCTGGCGCGGCACCGCGGAGGACGTGGTGTGGACCGGTGCGGGCCGGCACGCCGGCATCCTCCGCCTCGTACCGCTGCGCGCGGACGTCGTGAACACCGTCCGCGCCGAGGAGGCGGGAGAACCGTGACCGACCCGAACCAACCGAACCGACCGCACCACGGGGACGGGCCGGACCGCCCGGCCGACCCGTTCCCGCCGATCGACCCCGACCACCCCGACCACCTGAGCGAGCCGACCACGCCGACCCATCCGTACTACCAGGAGCTGGAGTTCCGCACCCCCGAGGAGGTTCCGGTCCGGTTCGAGGTCCGGTACGGCGAGGACCGCCGGCAGCCCGGCCGCCCCGGCGTGCTGGCGCGCCGCGCGACGCTCGGCGCCGGATGGGCGGTCCTCCAGTACCGGCTGACCGCGTCCGCGCAGGACGACCCCCGGGCCCACGGACTCCTCGAACGCGAGGTGGCCGCCGCCATCGCCGTCGAACGACGGTACGGGCAGCGGAAGTTCGGGGCCGTCTTCCCCCGGATCGTCGGTCACGACCTGACCGCCGCCGAGCCCTTCGTGCTCTACCGGCCGCCCACCGGCCGGCCACTGACGGAGTGGGCGGGCCGTCTCGGTGCCGAGGACCAGGAGAGGATCACCGGCCAACTCGCCATGGCGGGGCGGCTCCTGGCCGACCTCGACCTCGTGCACCGGGCCGTCTCGCCCGACACCGTCCGGTGGGACGGCTCCCGCGTGCGGCTGTGCGAGCCCTACGCCGCCCAGCGCGCGGGGGAGGACCGCGAACCCTTCGGCGCCGCCCCCTGGGCCTCGCCCGAGCAGCGCGCCGGACGCGGCGCCGCCGACCCCCGCGACGACCTGTGGTCCGTCGCCCAGGTCGCGTACTACCTGCTCTCCGGCCGCCCCGACCGCGGCGACGGCCCCCCGGCCGACCTCGCCGACTACCGTCGGCTCGCCGCCCTCGGACAGAGCGGCCTCTACTCCCCGCACGCCGCCGAACGGCCGCACGCCGCCGACCTCATGCGACTGCTCCACGTCCCCGACCCGCTCGCCACCGGTACCGGGGCGGCCGACCCGCTCGGGCGGTGGCGGGCCGAGTACGACCTCCAGGTCGCCCGCAAGCGCGCCCTGCTCGACGGTCCCGGCCCGGACGCGGCCGCGCCGCCCGGCGGCGACCGGGAGCCCGCCGCGGCACGTGCGCCACGCACCTCGTTCCTCGACCGCATCTTCGGCGGCGGACCGGACGCGGCCCGCCCCGGCCCCGTGCCGGAGCCGCCGCCCGGGGCGGCGCCCGTGCCGCCCCCGCGGGGCCGGATGTGCCCGCACTGCCTGCTGCCCGTCGCGTACGACGAACGGCTGCTCGTCACCATCGACGCCAAGGGCAACCGGATCCCGCTGGACCTCAGCGCCGAGCGCCGTCCCGGCCATGTCGCCGACGCGCTCCGCAAGGCGTACCACCTGTGTCCGCACACCGTCGACGGCGACGAGGAGCACGAACTCCCCGTGCCCTACCTCACCACCGGCGAGCCCCTCTCCGTCGCCCTCGTCGGCAGCTCCTCCGTCGGCAAGACCCACCTCCTCGCCGCCATGCTGGGCGAGGTCGAGCTGGGCGGCCTCGAACCGTACGGACTGAAGTGCCGGCCGCTCAACCCCGACGCGCACCGCACCTATCTGCGGGAACGGGTGCAGAGCCTCCAGCAGGGACGGCAGCTGGGCCGCACCGGGCAGCAGACCTTCGCCCGGTTCGCCGACGGCCTGCTCGTCTCGGCCGGCGGCGCCACCCCCCGGCCGGTCGTCTTCTTCGACCTCGCCGGGGAGGACCTCGCCCAGGACGGCGAGGTCGGCCGCTTCCTGATGGGCGTCGACGCCTTCGTCTTCGTCCTCGACCCGCTGCGCGCCCTGCGGCTGTCCTCCCTCGACCCGGTCCGCGAACAGAGCGGACTGCGCCGCCGCGACCTCGGCGACGAGGCGTTCACCACCGTCCTCAACCGCATCCCCCGGCAGCGCGGCGGCCTCGTCGCCGCACCCGCCGCGCTCGCGGTCAACAAGAGCGACCTGGTGCGCTTCGAACCGGCCGTCGACCGCTGGCTCGCCCGCTCCCTGCCCGGCCGCCACGACCCGGCGGCGCTGCGGGAGGAGAGCCGCGACGCGTACGCCTTCCTCGCCCACCACGCCAGCGCCGCCTGGCTCAAGCCGTTCGACGACTGCGCCGACTGCACCCTGCACTTCGTCGCCGCGACCGGCGGGCAGGCGCGCGGCGACCGCTTTCCGCACGGGGCCCGGCCGCGCCGCGTCCTCGCACCGCTGCTGTCACTCTTCGCCCTGTGCGGGCTGCTGCCCGGGGCGGGGCCCAGGGAGGGGATCGTCCGATGACACGGACGGAGAACGAGGCCGACCAGATCGTCTTCCGCTGGGACAGCGAGAACCTCTCCGGCAGCACCGGCTTCGGCCCGGTCGCCTGGTCCGGGCCGCGCGAGGAGGTCGACAGCCTCTTCCGGATCTCCGGCCCCGTCCTGCGGGCCACCGGGGACGAGACCCGGCCCGCCCTGATCCGGCTCCGGCGGAGCGCCGGCGTGATGCTGATCCGGCGCGCCCCCTTCACCGACGCGGCCGGCGGCACCTCCGTCGTCTGCCACGCCCTCGTCGGCTCGGCCGACCTCCTCACCCCCGCCACCTGTCTGGGCCTCCACGCTTGGGACTGGGAGGGTGCGGCCGCCGTCGACGCCGCCGGGGTCCGCGGCCGGCTGCGGCCGGTCCCCGAGGAGGCCCTGGGGGCGGCGGCCGTCGGCCGGGGTCTCGGCGGGCTCGAACGGCGCCTCCCCGACGTCGCCGGCGAACTCGTCGGCGTCGTCGCCGAGTTCCTCCGCCACCCCACCGAACGGTTCACCGTCCTCGACGAACGGGGCGACACCGCCTGCCCGGTGCTCTGGGGGCTGCACGGCATGTTCGGCGGCTCCACCAAGCGCCGGTGGACCTTCGCCACCCACGACACCGTCGAACTCGCCGAGCTCCGGTTCGTGTTCGTCGGCCGCTGGTCGGGCGCGGCGAGCCGCAACACCGAGCGCCGCCGCGTCGACCCCGGCGACCGGTACGGCGACCGGGCCGAGGCCGTCGCGACCGGCCTCGTCCACCACCATCTGCGGGCGGTCGCCGAGGGCCAGGAGTACGCCGTCGCCGGCACGCTCCACGCCGTCGCGTCCGCCCGCCGCGGGACCCTCCTCGACACCGCCGACCGCGCCCTCGACGTCCTCGACCGCCGGAGCGGCGACCCCGGCCCCCGGACGCCCCCGTCCGCCGCCGCCTCCCGCACCGCGCCCGCCCCGGACCCCACCCGCGACCACCGCCCGCCGCACCGCGACGACCCCGGACCGATGCCGCCCCGCGCGGAGAACCCGTACGTCCCGCCGTCCCCTCTCGTACGCGAGCGCGGCCGAGACGAGAATCCGCACGTCCCGCCGTCCCCTCCCGTACCCGACCGGGCCCCGGCGGCGCCCGACCGTCCGCCCACCCGTCCGGCGGACGGCCCACCGGCCGAGCCCGACCGCCCGCCGACGGAGCCCGACCGCTCGTCGGCGCCACCGGGCCGTTCTCCCGCGCCGTCCGGCCCGCCTCCGTCGCCCCCGGACCGGCCGAGCGCGCCCGTCGCCCCCGCGCCCGGCCCCCTCGCCCCGGCCCCGGCCGCCGCCCCAGCCCCCGCCGCCACGGCGCCGGTCCCCGGGCCCGCGCCCGGGGACGCGTGCCCCCGCCCCGGCCTGGCCGCCGTGCCGGCGGAGTGGACCGGCCCCCGGAAGGACCGGGGGAGGCCGTGGGCGCGGGCCATGGGCAAGGGGAAGGAGAGGGAGGCGGAGACGGGGCTCGTGCACAAGCTGCCGACGGCGCGGGGAGGGGAGGAGGCGCGGGAGCTGGTGGAGCGGGCCGGGAGCCGGGAGCTGCTCGACGTGCTGCCCCGCCCGCTGGAGCACCCCGTGCTGACCGCCCTGCTCCAGGAGATCGGCCGGCGGCTGCCGGCCTGGGAGTACCCGATGCGCCGCGAGCTGTGCGCCGTGGTGCTCGCCCGGGAGCTGTGGGCCGTGGCGCCGCCCGGCGCGGGGGCGCACGGCCGGGAGCCGTCGGAGGAGCAGCGCGCGGCGAACGCTGCCGAGCTGTACCGCTGGGCGGTCCGGCCGCTGCTCGGCGGCGGCGACGCCCGGCTCGGGGCGGTCGCCGCGCTGCTGTCGCGGCTGCGGACGAGCGCCGAGCCGTCGGCCCGCGAGGCGTTCTGGCTGATCGTCGAGGGAGACCGGCCGGGGCTGCCGGAGGCGGTGTGGCTGACGCTCCTGAAGGAGGCGTACGGCCTGCCCCGCACGCCTCCCCGGCCGGGGCCGCCGGTCTCGCCGGGCGCCGCGCCCGCGGACGACCAGGGCAGCGGGTACACCCGCCGCTTCCTCACCCGGGCCGCGCTGCTGCTCGGCGGTCTGGTGGTCGCGATCGTGCTGATCGGCGTGTGGGGGGCGCTGACATGACCCCGGCCCGGTCCGAAAGGCAGGCCCCGGCCGCCCGGCTCCGTCAGGATGGGCGCATGGGATTCCATGTCGACTCCGAGACCGGGCGGCTGCGCCGCGTCATCCTGCACCGGCCCGATCTGGAGCTGAAGCGACTCACCCCGTCCAACAAGGACGCGCTCCTCTTCGACGACGTGCTGTGGGTGCGGCGGGCCCGGCAGGAGCACGACGGGTTCGCCGACGTGCTGCGCGACCGGGGGGTCGCGGTGCACCTCTTCGGGGACCTGCTGCGCGAGACCCTGGAGGTTCCCGCGGCCCGGTCGATGGTCCTGGAGCGGGTCTTCGACGAGAAGGAGTACGGGCCGCTCGCCACCGACCACCTCCGCGCGGCGTTCGACTCGCTCGACGCCACGGCGCTGGGGGAGGTGCTGGTCGGCGGCATGACGAAGCGGGAGTTCCTGGCGGCGCACCGGGAGCCGACCTCGGTCCGCTTCCACGCCCTGGACCTGGACGACTTCCTCCTGGGCCCGCTGCCGAACCACCTCTTCACCCGGGACACCTCGGCCTGGATCTACGACGGGGTCTCGATCAACGCGATGCGGTGGCCGGCCCGGCAGCGCGAGACGGTGCACTTCGAGGCGATCTACCGCCACCACCCGCTCTTCACCGGTCCGGAGGCGGGCGCCTTCCACCACTGGTCGGAGGGGCAGGCGGACTACCCGTCGACGATCGAGGGCGGGGACGTCCTCGTCATCGGCAACGGCGCCGTCCTGATCGGCATGAGCGAGCGCACCACGCCGCAGGCGGTGGAGATGCTGGCCCGGGGGCTGTTCGCGGCGGGTTCGGCGCGGACGATCGTGGCCCTGGACATGCCGAAGCGGCGGGCGTTCATGCATCTGGACACGGTCGTCACGCAGGTCGACCAGGACACCTTCACCCAGTACGCGGGGCTCGGCATGCTCCGCTCGTACACGATCGAGCCGGGCGACGCCGGGCAGCCCCTGCGGGTGACGGACCATCCGCCGGAGCGGATGCACGCCGCCATCGCGGCGGCGCTGGGGCTCGCGGAGATCCGGGTCCTCACGGCGACCCAGGACGTGCACGCGGCCGAGCGCGAGCAGTGGGACGACGGGTGCAACGTGCTGGCGGTGGAGCCGGGCGTGGTCGTCGCGTACGAGCGGAACGTCACGACCAACACGCACCTGCGCAAGCAGGGCATCGAGGTGATCGAGATTCCGGGGAGCGAGCTCGGCCGGGGGAGGGGCGGTCCGCGCTGCATGAGCTGTCCGGTGGAGCGGGACGCGGTCTGAGCACGGAGGGGCAAGGGGGGGCTGTATATAAATGTTAACCCTCGTATAGACTTCCAGGGTCCCCGGCCGCCGTCCCCGGCTGCCGTCCCCTCGACCCGTACCCCAGGAGCGCGACCCATGGCCACTGACCTCATCGGCCGCCACTTCCTCAAGGAGCTGGACTTCTCCGCCGAGGAGTTCCGCGCCCTGGTCATGCTCTCCGCCGAGCTGAAGGCCGCCAAGAAGGCGGGGACCGAGGTCCAGCGGCTGCGCGGCCGGAACATCGCCCTGATCTTCGAGAAGACCTCGACACGCACCCGCTGCGCCTTCGAGGTCGCCGCGGCCGACCAGGGCGCGTCCACCACCTACCTGGACCCCTCCGGCTCCCAGATCGGCCACAAGGAGTCCGTCAAGGACACCGCCCGGGTCCTCGGCCGGATGTTCGACGGGATCGAGTACCGGGGCGACAGCCAGGCCGCGGTCGAGGAGCTCGCCGCCCACGCCGGTGTCCCCGTCTTCAACGGGCTCACCGACGACTGGCACCCCACCCAGATGCTCGCCGACGTGCTCACCATGACCGAGCACACCGACAAGCCGCTCGACGGGGTCGCCTTCGCCTACCTCGGCGACGCCCGCTTCAACATGGGCAACTCCTACCTGATCACCGGCGCCCTGCTCGGCATGGACGTCCGGATCGTCGCCCCGAAGTCGTACTGGCCCGCCGAGGCCGTCGTCGCCGCCGCGCGCGAGCTCGCCGGGGCCGGCGGCGCCACGATCACCCTCACCGAGGACGTGGCCGAGGGCGTCCGGGGCGCCGACTTCGTCGCCACCGACGTCTGGGTCTCCATGGGCGAGCCCAAGGAGGTCTGGGACGAGCGGATCGCCGCCCTGTCCCCGTACGCCGTGACCATGGACGTGCTGCGCGCCACCGGCAACCCCGCCGTCAAGTTCCTGCACTGCCTGCCGGCCTTCCACGACCTGGGCACCGCCGTCGCCAAGGACATCCACGCCCGGCACGGCCTGACCGAGCTGGAGGTCTCCGACGAGGTCTTCGAGTCGGCGCACTCCGTCGTCTTCGACGAGGCCGAGAACCGGATGCACACCATCAAGGCCGTCCTCGTCGCCACGATGGCGGGCGCGGGCGCGTAGGGCCCGCCCTTCGTACCGGCCCGGGATCGAGGGGTGGCCTGCCGGACGTTCCCGGCGCGCCGCCCCCGTCGTGCGTCAGGTCTCCCGGCGCGCCGCCCTCCGTCTCGCGTCAGCTCTCCCGGCGCGGGGCCGGTATCGACGGGAGGGTGAACCACACGGCCTTGCCGTGCTCGGTGGGCCGGTGTCCGCAGTCGCTGCTGAGGGCGCGGATCAGCAGGAGGCCGCGGCCGTGCTCCTGCCAGGGGTCGACCCCGGTCTCCGGGTCGGGGCAGACGAGCCGGCCGGGCGGGGCGGGCTCGGAGTCGTGGACCTCGACCTGGCAGCCGCCGGGCCCCGCGAGCAGCTCCACGACCAGCTCGATGGGCCCGAGGCCTGCCGTGTGCTCGACGGCGTTGGCGACCAGTTCGGCGGTGAGCAGCTCGGCCGTGTCGCGGTCCGGGCGGCCGGGGGTGCCGGGGCCGAGGTCGTGGAGCGCCGTGCGGATCAGGGCGCGGGCGAGCGGGACGGCCGCGGTCGTGTGCGGCAGCAGGACGCGCCAGGTGGTGGGGGCGGATCCGGGCGCACCGGTCCCGGTGCCGGGGCGGCGGGCGTCTGCGGGTGCCGGATCGGCGGGGCCGGTGGGGTCGGGCATGGGGGGCGGGCTCCCTTCGCCGGGTGGGCGGATGTGGGGCTGGGGCAGGAGGTGCGGATCGCCAGGAAACGTCCTGGTACGAAACGTTAGAACGCGGGAGATCCCGTTCCCAGGGCACCCCTCCCTCGCTTCCGGGGACTTCCGTCACCAGGGTTCAGGGACCTTGTCGGGGCCGGGCTCCCGCTTCCTCTATCGCGTACTCGTGACGACAGTCACAGTATGGTGATACCCTCCGAACGGAGGAAGGAGGCCGTTCCGGATGAGCCCCTTTACCGGCTCCGCGACCCGCACCCCCCGCTGGCGGCACCTGCGCCTGGAGATCGACCGGGGCGTCGCGACCGTCACCCTCGCCCGACCCGAGAAGCTCAACGCCCTCACCTTCGGCGCCTACGCCGACCTGCGCGACCTGCTCGCCGAACTCTCCCGGGAGCGGACCGTCCGCGCCCTCGTCCTCGGCGGCGAGGGCCGGGGCTTCTGCTCGGGCGGCGACGTGGACGAGATCATCGGCGCCACCCTCGCCCTCGACACCGCGGCCCTCCTCGACTTCAACCGCATGACCGGCCAGGTCGTCCGCGCCCTGCGCGAGTGCCCGTTCCCCGTCGTCGCCGCCCTGCACGGCGTCGCGGCCGGGGCCGGAGCCGTCCTCGCCCTCGCCGCCGACTTCCGTGTCGCCGACCCCACCACCCGCTTCTCCTTCCTCTTCACCCGGGTGGGCCTCTCCGGCGGCGACATGGGCGCCGCCTACCTGCTGCCCCGGGTCGTCGGCCTCGGCCACGCCACCCGGATCCTCATGCTCGGCGAAGCCGTCCACGCCGCCGAGGCCGAGCGCATCGGCCTGCTCGGCGAACTCACCGAGGAGGGCGCCGCCGACGACCGCGCCGCCGACCTCGCCCGCCGCCTCGCCGACGGACCCGCCCTCGCCCTCGCCCAGACGAAGGCCCTGCTCACCGCCGAACTCGACATGCCGCTCGCCGCCTCCGTCGAACTCGACGCGGCCACCCAGGCGCTCCTCATGCACGGAGAGGACTACGCCGAGTTCCACGCCGCCTTCACCGCGAAACGCCCCCCGAAGTGGCAGGGCCGCTAGCCATGGCGCGCCCACCGGCCACCGGCCCGACCGCCCCCCGCGTCGCCGTCGTCGGGGGCGGCCCCGGCGGGCTGTACGCCGCCGCGCTGCTCAAGCGGCTCGACCCCCGGCGGGAGGTCACCGTCTGGGAGCGGAACGCACCCTCCGACACCTTCGGCTTCGGAGTCGTCCTCTCCGACGAGACCCTCGGCGGCATCCGCGACGCCGACCCCGTCGTGTACGAGGCGCTCCGCCGCGAACTGGTCCGCTGGGACGACATCGACGTCGTCCACCGGGGCCACCGCACCACCTCCACCGGCCACGGCTTCGCCGCCCTCGGCCGCAGCCGGCTCCTGGAACTCCTGCACGCCCGCTGCGCCGAACTCGGCGTACGGCTCCGCTTCCGCGCCGAGGCGCCGCCCGCCGACGCCCTCGCCGCCCGCCACGACCTGGTCATCGCCGCCGACGGCGTCCACAGCCGCACCCGCGAGGCCCACGCCGCCCACTTCCGGCCCCGCGTCACCCCCCACCGCTGCCGCTACATCTGGCTCGCCGCCGACTTCCCCTTCGACGCCTTCCGCTTCGAGATCGCCGAGACCGAGCACGGCGTGATGCAGCTCCACGCCTACCCCTACGCCCGCCGGGAAGCCGCCGGCCGGGACCACCCCGACGGCAGCTCCACCGTCATCGTCGAGATGCGCGAGGAGGTCTGGCGCGCCGCGGGCTTCGACGAACTCGACGAGGCCGAGTCCACCGCCCGCTGCGCCAAGATCTTCGCCGAGGCGCTCGGCGGCCGGGAACTGCGCTCCCACCGCTCCGCCTGGACGGCCTTCCGCACCGTCGTCACCGCACGCTGGTCGTACGGCAACACCGTCCTCATCGGCGACGCCGCCCACACCGCCCACTTCTCGATCGGCTCCGGCACCAAACTGGCCGTCGAGGACGCCCTCGCCCTCGCCGGCCGGCTCACCGCGCACCCCACCCTGCCCGAAGCCCTCGCCGCCTACGAGGCCGAGCGCAGGCCCGTCGTGGAATCCACCCAGCGCGCCGCCGCCGCCAGCCTCCGCTGGTTCGAGGAGCTCGCCGACCACGTCGACCGGCCGCCCCGCCGCTTCGCCTTCGACCTGCTCACCCGCAGCCGCCGCGTCACCCACGCCAACCTGCGGCTGCGCGACCCCGCCTTCACCGACACGGTCGAACGGGACTTCGGCTGCCCGCCCGGCACCCCGCCCATGTTCACCCCGCTCCGGCTGCGCGGACTCACCCTGCGCAACCGCGTCGTCGTCTCGCCCATGGACCTGTACGTCGCCGAGGACGGCGTCCCCGGCGACTTCCACCTCGTCCACCTGGGTGCCAGGGCCCTCGGCGGCGCCGGACTCGTCATGACCGAGATGGTCTGCGTCAGCCCCCGGGGCCGCATCACCCCGGGATGCTCCGGGCTCTGGAACGACGAGCAGGCCCGCGCCTGGGGCCGGATCACCGCCTTCGTCCACGCCCAGGCGCCCGGCACGGCGCTCGGCGTGCAGCTCGGCCACTCCGGCCGCAAGGGCTCCACCCGCCGCATGTGGGAGGGGATCGACCAGCCTCTGCCCGACGGCAACTGGCCGCTCGTCGCCGCCTCCCCCCTCCCGTACCGCCCCGGCGTCAACCAGACGCCCCGCGCCCTGGACCGCGCCGGACTCACCGCCGTGCGCGAGGAGTTCACCGCCGCCGCCCGCCGCGCCGCCCGCTGCGACTTCGACCTCCTCGAACTCCACTGCGCCCACGGCTACCTGCTCTCCGGCTTCCTCTCCCCGCTCACCAACCACCGCACCGACGGCTACGGCGGCTCCCCCGAGGCGAGGCTCCGCTTCCCGCTCGAAGTCTTCGACGCGGTCCGGGAGGCATGGCCCGACGACCGGCCGATGACCGTCCGCATCTCGGCCACCGACTGGGCCGAGGGCGGCAACACCGCCGAGGACGCCGTCACCATCGCCCGCGCCTTCGCAGACCACGGCGCCGACGCCGTCGACGTCTCCACCGGCCAGGTCGTCCCCGACGAGACACCGGCCTACGGCCGCTCCTACCAGACCCCCTACGCCGACCGCATCCGCGCCGCCGTCGGCGTCCCCGTCGTCGCCGTCGGCGCGATCTCCTCCTGGGACGACGTCAACTCCCTCCTGCTCGCCGGCCGCGCCGACCTCTGCGCCCTCGCCCGCCCCCACCTCTACGACCCGCACTGGACCCTCCACGCCGCCGCCGAGCAGGGTTACGAGGGCCCGGCCGCCCCCTGGCCCGCGCCCTACCGCGCCGGCAGCCGCAGGCCCCCGACGGGCCGCAAGGACCCCGCCGGCTGACCGCCCTGGACGCCCGCGTATGCGGGTGCGACGCCGGAGCATGGGCTCCGCCGCCCCCGCGTCCTTGAATGGGGACATGACACAGAACACGGGAGAGAAGGGCGCCGGGGCGGTCCTCGGCGCGGCGACGGCGGCCACCGGCATCCTGGCGGGGGTGTGGTTCGCCTACGTCTGCTCGGTGATGCCGGCCCTGGCCAGGAGCGACGACCGCGTCTACGTCGAGGTGATGCGGAACGTCAACGACGTCATCCAGAACCCGCTCTTCTTCGCCCCGTTCCTCGGGGCACCGCTCCTGGCCGCCGTCGCCGCCTGGCAGCACCGCGCCGGCCGCGCGCGGACCTGGACCCTCGCCGCCCTCGTCCTCGCCGTGGCGGTCTTCCTGGTCACCGCCGCCGTGAGCGTCCCCCTCAACGACGCCCTCGCCGCCGCCCACGACCCCACCGCGGCCCGCGCCGCCTTCGAAGGGCCCTGGGTCGCCTGGAACGCGGTCCGCGCCGTCCTCACCACCGCCGGCCTCCTCTGCCTGCTCCGGGCCGGAGCGGTACGCCGCGGGAGCGGCACCCCCTAGGGGGTGCCGTCGAAATCCCCTCGTTGCCCGCGGGGCAGAGGGGATTTTGACGACAGGCCCTAGACCCGCACGCGGGCCGCGCGGGGCAGGCGTCCCTCGTACGCGCAGGAGGCCACCGCGCCGAAGCCGGCACCCCAGAGGGCCTCCAGGATGTCCGCCATCGTGGCGATCACGTCGTCCTCCGAGGCCCCGGGCCGCGAGGTGCAGGCGAGCACTGTGGACCACGGGAGGGCGCCGGCGGCGTCCTCCTCGTCGTCGTGCACGGAGCGGACGGAGAGCGCCGCGAAGCAGACCGCGTCCGCACCGGTCCGCACGCCTCCCGGAATCCCGGAGAGGGTGCTCAGCAGCCGCGACGACGATCCCGTGGTGACGTAGACGTTGCAGCAGAGATCCATCGCTTCCACTCCTCCTCGGGCACCACGGGGAACACCTGAAGAACGCGTCAACCCAACCGCCGCACATATGACTTTGGCAAGGGTGCTGCCGAGAAGGGTCCCGAATCCGTCAGGTAGGGCCGGCGTCAGACCCCGGCGACGTACCGGGCGCCCCGGTCGCGCAGCAGCTCGTGGAGCGCGGCGAAGACCTCGGCCGAGCGCCGGCCCGGCCAG
Organism: Streptomyces sp. NPDC104202; assembly: GCF_055584185.1. Taxonomy (NCBI): domain Bacteria; kingdom Bacillati; phylum Actinomycetota; class Actinomycetes; order Kitasatosporales; family Streptomycetaceae; genus Streptomyces; species Streptomyces sp. NPDC104202. The sequence continues at coordinate 144,504 of NZ_JBVJMN010000013.1, forward strand.
TCGTCGGGGAGGAGCTCCGCCGGCAGCACCGGGTCGGCGTAGGGCAGCCGCCGCCAGGAGTCGAGGGCGAGCAGGTAGGCCCGGTAGGCGTCCTCGGCGCCGCCGGGGGCGGTCCGCCAGGCCCGCAGCACCGGTTCGTGGACCGCCAGGAACTCCTCGTGCAGACGGGCGATGGACGGCAGGTCCCACCAGCGGGCCACCGCCTCGGCCGTCGCCGCGTAACCGAGGTGGTCGCCCCGGAAGAGGTCCACGTAGGGGGAGAGACCCAGCCGTTCCAAAGTGTTGCGGGTCTCCTCGTACAGCCGCGCGGGCGCGATCCAGACCCCGGGGGCGGCCGTCCCGAAGCCCAGCCGGGCCAGCCGGGAGCGCAGCAGGTGCCGCTTGTGGCGCTCGGCCTCGGGCACCGAGAAGACGGCGAGGACCCAGCCCTCGGAGAGCTTGGGCTCGCTGCGGGCGTAGATCCGGCGGTCGCCGTCGTCCAGGAGCCGCCGGGCGTCCTCGGACAGGGCGTACCCGGCCGCCCCGTCGGCCGTCCTGGCCGGCAGCAGCAGCCCGCGCCGCTTCAGCCGCGACACCGACGAGCGCACCGAGGGCGCGTCCACGCCGACGGCCGCCAGCAGCCGGATGACCCCGGCCACCGGCATCGGCGCCCCGTCGGGCGCCCGTCCGTACGCGCCGTAGAGGGAGACGATCAGGGAACGGGGGGTGTGCTGCTCGGCCACGCGATCACTCTAGGCGGTGCCTCGCCGGTCATGCCGGGCTCGCGGTGCCTGGCACCGTGCCTCGCCGGTCATGCCGGGCCCGTCGTGGGGTCATGCCAGGTCGCGGAGGCGGAAGCGCTGGAGCTTGCCGGTGGCGGTGCGGGGCAGCGCGTCGAGGAAGACGACCTCCCGGGGGGATTTGTACGGGGCGAGGCGGGCGCGGACGAAGGCCCGCAGCGCGGCGGCGGTGCTCGCGTCGCGCGGCACCCCGTCCCGTACGACCGTGTAGGCCACGACGACCTGGCCGCGCAGGTCGTCGGGACGGCCCACCACCGCCGTCTCGACCACGTCCGGGTGGTCGAGGAGCACCTCCTCGACCTGGGGCCCGGCGATGTTGTACCCGGCCGAGATGATCATGTCGTCGGCCCGCGAGACGTAGCGGAAGTAGCCGTCGGGTTCGCGGACGTAGGTGTCGCCCGTGACGTTCCAGCCGTTCCGTACGTACTCCGACTGGCGTGGGTCGGCCAGGTAGCGGCAGCCCACCGGGCCGCGGACGGCGAGCAGCCCCTCGGTGCCGTCGGGGACCCCCTGCCCGTCCCGGTCGACGACCCTGGCCTGCCAGCCGGGCACCGGGCGGCCGGTGGTGCCGGGACGGATGTCGCCGTCGGCGGCGGCGATGAAGATGTGCAGCAGTTCGGTGGCGCCGATGCCGTTGATCAGGCGCAGCCCGGTGCGCCCGTACCAGGCCCGCCAGGTGGCCTCCGGCAGGTTCTCGCCGGCGGAGACGCAGCGGCGCAGCGAACCGACGTCGTGGGCGCCGTCGCCGGCCAGCTCGTCGAGCATGACGCGGTAGGCCGTGGGGGCGGTGAAGAGCACGGTGGCGCGATGACGTTCGATCGCCGCGAGCAGCTGCTTGGGTCCGGCCTGGGAGAGCAGGACCGCGCTCGCCCCGGCCCGCAGCGGGAAGACGACGAGGCCGCCGAGGCCGAAGGTGAAGGCGAGCGGCGGCGAGCCGGCGAAGACGTCGTCGGGACGGGGGCGGAGCACCTGGGCGGAGAAGGTGTCGGCGACGGCGAGGACGTCCCGGTGGAAGTGGACGCAGCCTTTGGGGCGCCCGGTGGTGCCGGAGGTGAAGGCGATCAGGGCCACGTCGTCGGCGGCCGTGGCGACCGCCTCGTAGGGGGCGGTGTGGCGGGCGGCGAGGGCCAGCAGGTCGTCGGGTTCCGTTCCGCCGAACGGGGTGACGCGCAGCCCCGGTATGCGGGCCTGGAGGAGCTGGTCGAGGGAGTCGGCGTCGCAGAGCGCGTGGGTGCAGCGGGCCGCCTCCGCCATGACGGCCAGCTCGGGAGCGCGCTGCTGGGCCAGGACGGTGACGGCGACGCCGCCCGCCTTCATCACGGCGAGCCAGCAGGCGGCCAGCCAGGGGGTGGTGGGGCCGCGCAGGAGGACCCGGTTGCCGGGGGAGACCCGCAGGTCGGAGGTGAGGACGTGGGCGATGCGGTCGACCCGGTCCTTGAGCTCCCCGTAGCTCCAGACCGTGCCGTCCCCGTCGTGGAAGGCCGGCCTGTCCGCGCCCAGGCGCTCCGTGGTGCGGTCGAGGAGCTCGGCCCCGCAGTTGAGCCGGTCGGGGTAGGAGAGCTCCGGCAGGTCGAAGAGGAGACGCGGCCACCGCTCCGGCGGCGGGAGCCCGTCGCGGGCGAAGGTGTCGAGGTGGGCCGAGGGTGTCAGCTCCATGAGTCCGTCCCCCTGTCGTGGTGGGGTCGCGCGACGCCCCACGAGCGTATCGTGTTGGTGACGACAGTCAACGGTTCGCGACAAGGGCGCCGGTCGGCGCTGGGACGAAGGCGCCCGCAGGCGTCAGAGAGGGCCCACATGCCCGCATTCTCGCTCGATCCGGAACAGATCACCTGGTGTGCGGAGCTCCGCACCCTCGCCGCCGAACGCCTGACCCCCCTCGCGGAGAAGGGCGAGCCGGGCCGCGTCAACCGCCCCCTCGTCGCCGCCCTGGGCGAGCTCGGCCTCCTCGCCCGCCTCTTCGACGCGGGCGCCCTCGACCTCTGCCTGCTGCGCGAGTCCCTCGCCCGCACCTGCACCGAGGCCGAGACCGCCCTGGCCCTCCAGGGCCTCGGCGGCCACCCGGTCGCCGCCTTCGGCAGCCCCGCCCAGCGCGCCCGCTGGCTCCCCGAGGTCACCGCCGGACGGGCCGTCGCCGCCTTCGCCCTCTCCGAGCCCGGCGCCGGCTCCGACGCCGCCGCCCTCGCCCTCGACGCCGTCCCCGACGGACACGGCGGCTGGCGCCTCCACGGCGAGAAACGGTGGATCTCCAACGCCCCGGAGGCCGACTTCGCCACCGTCTTCGCCCGCACCACCCCCGGGGGGGGGGGGGGGGGGGGGGGGGGGGGGGCAGGTCCCCCCCCCCCCCCCCCCCCGCGTGCTAGCAGTTGTGGGAGCGGAGGAGGGGAAAA
>NZ_JBVJMN010000014.1:0-101053 GCF_055584185.1 Streptomyces sp. NPDC104202
TGGGGGGGGGGGGGGGGGGGGGGGGGGGGGGGGGGGGGGGGGGGGGGGGGGGGGGGGGGGGGGGGGGGGCGGGGGGGGGGGGGGGGGGGGGGGCGGCCCCCCCCCCCCCCCCCCCGTTCCCGTGGCTAGTTGGTGCCGATCTTCGCGAGGAGGTCGACGATCCGGGCCTGGACCTCGGTGCTGTTGGAGCGCTCGGCGAGGAAGAGGACGGTCTCGCCGGAGGAGAGCTTCGGCAGCTCCTCCTCGTCGAGGTCGACGGAGGTGTAGACGACGAGCGGGGTGCGGTTGAGCTGCCCGTTCGCCCGCAGCCAGTCGATGATCCCGGCGCGGCGGCGGCGCACCTGCATCAGGTCCATCACCACCAGGTTCGGCTGCGTCTGCGTGGCGAGCGTGACGGCCTCGGTGTCCGTCGCCGCCCGCGCGACCTGCATCCCGCGCCGTTCCAGGGTCGCCGCGAGGGCGTCCGCGATGTCGTCGTGCTCCTCGATCAGCAGGACCCTGGACGGGTGCTGCTCGCTGTCGCGCGGCGCGAGCGCCTTGAGGAGGACGGCCGGATCGGCGCCGTACGCGGCCTCGCGGGTGGCCTGTCCCAGACCGGCCGCGAGGAGCACCGGGACCTCGGCGGCCACGGCGGCCTGACGCAGCGACTGGAGCGCCGTGCGGGTGATCGGCCCGGTCAGCGGGTCGACGAAGAGCGCGGCCGGGAAGGCGGCGATCTGCGCGTCGACCTCCTCGCGGGAGTGCACGATGACGGGCCGGTAGCCGCGGTCGCTCAGCGCCTGCTGGGTGGAGACGTCGGGCGCGGGCCAGACGAGCAGCCGGCGCGGGTTGTCGAGCGGCTCCGGGGGCAGTTCGTCGTCGACCGGGCGCGGGGCGGGCCGGTTGGCGACCTCGACCGCGCCCCCGGGGCCGTCGAGCGGCTCGGGCCCCTCGGCGGAGCCTTCGGCGGGAGCTCCTATGGCGTAGGCGCGGCCCTCCGACGCGGCCGGGGCGAGCCCGAGCGCGGCCTCGGACTGCGGGTGCGGACGGGCGTCGGCCGCGGCGGGAGGCGCCGCGGGCGCCGGCGGGTCCACCTCGGGCGGGGTGGCGAGCTTCCGGCGCCGCCCGGACCCGTTGGACGGCGTGGAACCGGCCGGGGGTGCCGAGGGCGGGACGAACGGCACGCCCTGCCCGAGCGTGCGGACGCTGAACGCCCGCCCCTGCGTGGAGTCCTTCGGCAGCGGCGCCGGCATCGGCAGCTCGGGCGGCAGCGGTACGGAACCGGTGCCCGTCCCGGAGGCGGCACCGTTCGGCTGTACGGGCCCGGCCTCGGGCAGCGGGGCCGGCGGCGCGACGGCCCGGCGGCGCCCGGTCGCCTCGGCCGGCGGCTCGGTCCCGGCGGGCAGCGGCTGCCGGGGCACCGGGTGCGGAGGCGTGAGGCCGGCGCCCGGGACATCCCGGTCGGCCTCGTGCTGTCCGTCGTCGGACACCGGCAGCGGACCGGCGGACGGGACCGTGCCGGGCAGCGGTACGGCCTCCAGGGCGGGGGCGGCGGTCGGCTCGTGGTGTGCCGGGGCGAGCGCCTCGGCGGCCTCCGGCGCGCGGTCGGCGTCGGCCGGCGGCAGCGCGAACGGGGTCCGCGGCCCGGCGTCGGCCGCCGCGGCGCGCTCCTGCGCCGCGGCCAGCGCCCGGCGTCGCCGCCCGCTGGGGCGCTCGGCGGACGCGTCCTCGCCGGACGCGACGGCCGGGAGCGCACGGGCGAGGGCGGGCGCCCCCGTCGGCTCGACGGCGACTCCCTGCGGGGGCACGGCGGCACCGAGCGCGGCCCGGCCCTGGGCGCCCTCGGCGGCGGTCACCACGGAGCCCTCGGCGGGGCGGCCCCGCCGGCGTCCGGTCGGCTCGACCCGTCCCGCGGGCTCCAGGGCGGCCGCGGCGTCGGCCGGGACGGCGTTCTGCTGGGCGGGGATCAGTTCGGCCTGGGCGGCCGCCTCTCCCGTACGGGCGCGGCGGCGCCCACGGGGCTCGGCGGCGGCCCGCTCGTCGCCCTCGGGCGCGACGGCGCTCTCCAGGAAGGCGTCGGTGGAACCGCGCCGGGCCCGCCGGCGCCCGCCGCCGGAGGTCTCCGGGCCGGCCGCGGGAGGCGCGCCCGCGCCGCCGGCGCCCGTCACACCGGAGCCGTCGGACGCGTCGGCGCCCGCCCCGGTGCCGGGGGCCGTGCCGGTCGTGGACGCGGTGGCCTGGGCCGGCAGGGCGAGGGCCTCGCGGCCCCCCTGCGGCAGGTCGTTCCTCGGTGCGGGCGCGGGGACCGTGCCCCGGCCGGCGCCGAGCGGTACTTCGAGGACGTAGGCGCCCCCGGTCGTCCCCGGCACCTCGTGGGTCTGCACGACACCGTCGTGCGCCGTCACGATCCCGCGCACGACCGGCCCGTGGACCGGGTCGCCGCCCGCGTACGGGCCGCGGACCTCGATGCGGACGACGTCACCGCGCTGGGCGGCGGCGACGACGATCGTGGAGTCGGCGGGCACGGTGCCCTGCGCGGTGGCGCGGTTCCTGCCGGTCGCGTCGACGCCGGCGACGTCCGCGACGAGGTGCGAGAGCGCGGTCGCGAGGCGGACCGGGTCGACCTCGGCCTCGATCGGCGGCGCGTGCACGGCGAACTGCGCGCGGCCGGGGCCGATCAGCTCGACGGCCCCGTCGATGCCGGCCGTGACGACCCCGTCGAGGAGCGCGACCCGCTTCTCCAGCTTCTCCGCGCCCGCGTCCAGACGCTGGAAGCCCAGGACGTTGTCCACCAGCGCCGTCATCCGGGCGTACCCGGCGGCGAGGTGGTGGAGCACCTGGTTGGCCTCGGGCCACAGCTGCCCGGCGTCGTCGGCGGCGAGCGTGCCCAGCTGGGTGCGCAGCTCCTCCAGGGGCCCGCGCAGCGACTCGGCGAGAACGGCCGTCAGCTGCTCGTGCCGGGCGGCCAGCGAGGCGTACTTCTCCTGCTGGGCCTCGCGCTCGGCCGCGTGCCGTTCCGCGCGGTCGGCCAGCTCGGCGGCGTGCCGCTCCGCCTGCTCGGCCGTCTCGGCGGCGTGCTGCTCGACGAGCTCCTCGTACGGCCTGCGGTCGGTGAAGGTCATGACCGCGCCCACGAGCTGGTCGCCGTCGCGCACCGGAGCGGTCGTCAGGTCGACCGGCACGCGGTCGCCCTTCTTCGCCCACAGGACCTGCCCGCGGACCCGGTGCTTGCGGCCCGACTTGAGGGTGTCGGCGAGCGGCGACTCCTCGTACGGGAACGGCTCGCCGTCGGGGCGCTTGGCGAGGATCAGCGGGTGCAGCTCCTGGCCGCCGAGCTCGCCGGCCCGGTAGCCGAGGATCTGCGCGGCGGCGGGGTTGACGAGGACGACGCGGCCGTCGGTGTCCGTGCCGACGACGCCCTCGGCCGCGGCGCGCAGGATCATCTCGGTCTGCCGCTGCGAGCGGGCGAGTTCGGCCTCGGTGTCGAGCGTCCCGGTGAGGTCCCGCACCACCAGCATGAGCAGCTCGTCGCCGGTGTAGCCGCCGTACGAGTCGTAGGCCTCGCGGCCGTCCTCCAGGCTGGCGCTGGTCACCTCGACGGGGAACTCGCTGCCGTCGGTGCGCCGGGCGACCATCCGGGCCGGCTTGGTGCGGCCCCGCTCGTCGGCGCCCTCGGGGCGGCGCATCGAGCCGGGGATGAGGCGCGAGTCGAACTCGGGCAGCAGATCGAGCAGGCCGCGGCCGACGAGCGCGGTCCCGGGCGTCTCGAACATGCCGAGGGCGATCGTGTTGGCGTTGACGACCGTGCCGTTGCAGTTGACGAGCACGAGGCCGTCGGGAAGGGCGTCGAGTATCGCTGCGAGGCGAGCAGCGCCTCGGGATGGCCTGCTGCTCACGACGACGCTTCCTCCCAGACCCACTGCACGTGCTTGCCCTTCGACCGCGGCCCCATCTTGCCCCTCGGGCCGCAGCCTGTCACTGAGGGGAGTCTAAGGGAGCCCGCGACCGTCATCCCCGGACGAGGGGGAGGACCGGCTCCAGGTTCTGCCAGCGGTCGATCTCGCAGCCGTTCGCGCGGGAGAAGCGGGCGTCGACCCGCCGGCCCTGCCAGGTGCCGGTGACGTGGGCCAGGGCGGGCCCTCCGTACACCTGCGTGCAGAGCGCGTCCGGCGGCACCGGAGCGAACGGGTCCGCCTCCTCCCTCGCGAGCCGCTCCAGGCGCTCGCAGGCGCGCTCGGCGGCCGGGTGGCTGCCCTCCGCCCCGTCGTCGCACCTCAGCTCGAAGGTGCCGTCGGCGTCGGGATGCCCGCTCCGTTCGATCGTCACGGTCAGCGCGTCGGGCACCGACAGCAGCGGCAGCGGCAGCGGACCGAGGCCGGAGGTCCCGGCGGCGGCGGTGGCGAGGGTCGCGAGGACGAGGCGGCGCAGCATGCGGATCTCCTGGAGCGCGGGGTGACGGCGGGCGCAGGCGCTCACCGCGCCCACCCCCTCTAACGCTCCCGGCGCCCGGGCGTTGCGCAACCCCGGTGCGCCGGCCGGGTCGCCCGCGCCCCACCGGCCCCGCCCGGCGCACGGTCCGGCCCGAGGGGCTTTGCCCTGGACCCCGTGTGCCTAGTACGGTGAGAATCGATTGGTGACAGCCGGTTCGCCTGTGTCATCATCTGCACGCACCACCCGCGTATGCGTGAGGTGCGAGGAGGCGTCGCCTAGTCCGGTCTATGGCGCCGCACTGCTAATGCGGTTTGGGCCTTCAAGCCCATCGAGGGTTCAAATCCCTCCGCCTCCGCCCCTACCGAAGCCCCGGCCCCACGGCCGGGGCTTCGGCCGTTTCTCCCCTTCGCCCACCGATCCTCACCCCTCGGTGTGACCCCGGTCTCTTTACGGCCATTTCCACCCCGGAAACCCCCTCCGCCGCCCGCGCCCCCTCGGTCCCCACCCACCCGCCGTCACGGCGTTTTCGCAGGTCACAAGGGGTGAGGGGAATGGATTTCACATGACGGCGGCAGTCATGTAATGTTCTTCCTGTCGCCGCGAGCGGGCCGAAAGGCCGGGAAGCGAAGACAAAAACTGAAAAACAAGCACTCGTAGCTTAACGGATAGAGCATCTGACTACGGATCAGAAGGTTGCAGGTTCGAATCCTGCCGAGTGCACACAGACAAGAGGCCCGGACGAGAGTCCGGGCCTCTTGCGTTGTATGCGGCCGGGCGGCCGTGGGAATCGGGAGGGGCCGAATGAGGTTCACGGCGGGAGCGGCGGGCGTGACCGCTGTGGTGATGGCGGTCTTGACGGGATGCGGGAGCCCGGCGGCCGGGGGGCCGGACGGAGCGGCGCCGGCCCGCACCGCTCCGGCGGCCACCGCTCCGGCGAGCGGCGCTCCGGAGGGGGAGGGCGCGCGCCTTCCTTCCGCGGAGCTGCAGGGCCGCTGGTGGACCTGGGCGGCCTCGGAGCCCGAGGCGACCAACCCCGTCGTCGACCGGGACGGGAGCGCGTGCGGACGCAACCAGCCGCATGACGTGTGGTTCCTGGCCGGTACCTTCGGCGGCCGGGTCGCACGCGCGTGCCGGGTTCCCGGCGACCGCCCGATCGCCGTGCCCGTCGTCAACACCTTCGGCGACGCCCAGGACTGCGCGGCCTTCCTGAGCGGCGCTCAGGGGACGGTGCTCCTCGACGGCGAGGCCGTCCGGCCGGCGACCCACCGGGGAGCCCCGATCACGGTGGACGCCGCTCGGGACAACCCGGTCACCGGAGAGGAAGGCCGTTTCGAGGCCACCGGGTGCGGCCTGTGGGTGCAGTTGCCGCCCCTCGCTCCGGGGAAGCACTCCCTGCGGATCCGTGGACGGTCGGGCACCTTCTCGACCGGTGTGGACTACGCGTTGACCGTCGCCGCCTCGGCGGCCTAGGCCGGGCGGTGCCGCCGTCGGCGGCACCGGGCGAAGGGGTGGGCGGGGCGGGTCTTCGGGTGCGTCGGAGGCGTCGTCGGCTCGTGACGGAGAGGCCCCGGACGGGAAGTCCGGGGCCTCTCGGTGGGGGTGAGCGGTCGGGGGTGGTGGCGAGGAGCCCGGGTGGGGGTGCGGGGTCGTCGCGGTGGAGGTCAGGCCGTGGCCTTGAGGGGGGCGGGGGCGCCGGCGGCCGGGGTGAGGACGTGGCGGCGGCGGGCGGGGACGCCGAGGGTGGGGTTGGCGACGCCCCAGACGGCGGCCTTGCAGACGAGTTCCTTGTAGAGGGCGGCGAGGCGGCCCGTGAGGGCGCTCTTCACGGCGCGGTCGTCGGCGGTGACGTACTGGATGACGCCTTCCCTGCGGCCCAGCGAGATGCACTGGTTGAAGTAGCGGATCGGGGTGCGGGGGACCTTGGTGCCGGTCAGGCGGGCGGCGATGGCGTCGGCGGCCTGCCAGGCCATGGGGGCGCCCGAGGCGCACGACATGCGGAGCGGCTTGTCGCCGGGGCCCGTCGCGAGGGCCGCGTCGCCGACGGCGTACACGTCGGGGTGCGAGACCGAGCGCATCGTCTCGTCGACGACGATCCGCCCGGTGTCGGTGACGTCGAGCGCGGTGGCCCGCGCGATCGGGTGGACGGCGAAGCCGGTGGTCCAGACGGTGACCGCGGCGGGGACGGCCCCGCCGTCGGCGGTGGTGACGCGGTCGGCCTCGACGGCGGTGACGGAGGTGTGTTCGTGGACGGTGACGCCGAGTCCGTCGACGACCTTGCGGAGGTGTCCGCCGGCCTTGGGGGCGAGCCAGTCGCCGAGTCCGCCGCGCACGGCGAGGGCGACGTCGAGGTCGGGCCGGGCCTCGGCGATCTCGGTCACGGCCTCCAGGCCGGTGAGTCCGCCGCCGACGACGAGCACCGGCTGTCCGGCCTCCAGGCCGGACAGCCGCTCGCGGAGCCGGAGGGCCCCGGCGCGGCCGGCGATCTCGTGGGCGTGTTCGGCGGTGCCGGGGACGCCCTGGTCGGTCCAGCCGCTGCCGAGGGCGTAGACGAGGGTGTCGTACGCCAGCTCCTCGGCTCCGTCGGTGCCGTCGGCGGCCACGACCGAGACGGTCTTGCGGTCGACGTCGAGCGCCGTCACCTTCGCCGCCTTCAGCTCGACGCCGGTGCCGGCGAACATCTCGGCGAACGGCCGGGGCCGCAGCTCCTGGCCGACGGCCACCTGGTGGAGCCGGACGCGCTCGACGAAGTCGGGCTCGGGGTTGACGAGGGTGATGGCCACGTCGTCGCGGTGCAGCCGCTTGGCGAGGCGTCCGGCGGCGATCGCTCCGGTGTAGCCGGCTCCGATGACGATGATTCGGTGCTGCATCTCCATGCTCCTGTCTCGCGCGGTGTCGCCCCTTGAACCGGGCAGCCCGACGATTCCTGACAGATGCGCGATGTGAAGCAGGTCACACCGCCCTAGAAGGCGGATGCGAGCAGCGGCTCCCCGTGATCGGTGGCCGCCCAGAGGCGGGTCGCGCGGTCGAGCTTGTCGGGGTTGACCTGGTTGCGGAACGCGGTGATGCCCTCGGGGGTGACCTCCAGGCACATGATCCCGATGACCCGGCCGTCGAGAACCGCCACGATCGCGGGGGCGCCGTTCGCCGTCGACGCGTAGACGGCGGGGGAGCCGCCGACCATGTTCCGCTTGGCGAGGCTCGGCTTGAACAGGCCCCGCATGAACGTCGCGACCGCGCGGGCGCCCTCGAACGCGCCGGCACGGGCCGGGACCTTGCCGCCGCCGTCGCCGATCGCGATGGCGTCCGCGGTCAGGAGCCGGACGAGCGGCTCGGTCCGGCCGGTGGTCGCGGCCGCGAGGAACTCCTCGACGATCCGCCGGGCGGCTGCCTCGTCGATCTCCGTGCGCGCCTTGCCGTCCGCGACGTGCTTCTTGGCGCGGTGGAAGATCTGCTGGCAGGCGGCCTCGGTGAGGTCGAGGATCTCGGCGATCTCCCGGTGCGGGTAGCCGAATGCCTCCCGCAGCACGTAGACGGCCCGCTCGTTGGGCGAGAGGCGCTCCATGACGGCGAGGACCGCGTACGAGACCGACTCGCGCTGCTCGGCGGTGTCGGCCGGGCCGAGCATCGGGTCACCGGTGAGCAGCGGCTCGGGCAGCCACTCGCCCACGTAGGTCTCGCGCCGGGCGCGGGCCGAGGTGAGCTGGTTGAGGCAGAGGTTGGTGAGCACCTTCGTCAGCCAGGCCTCGGGGACCTCGACGCGGTCGACGTCGGCGGCCTGCCAGCGCAGATAGGTGTCCTGCACGGCGTCCTCGGCCTCGCTCGCGGAGCCGAGCAGGCGGTAGGCGATGGCTTCCAGGCGCGGCCTGGAGGCTTCGAACCGGTCCACGTCGTTCATGGTCAGCGGCATGCTCCGGATCCTAGTCGGCGGGTTCGATCCGACAAGGCGACCCCTTTTGGGTGAACCTGTTTGATGTGCATGTCAGTTGAATATGCCCTCGGCCTAGCGTGCGAAGCGGAGGTGATGGTCGATGGACGCGATCGACATCGATGACTTGGTGCACGCGGCGACCGGGGCCCGTCTGCGGCGGCTGACCTCGCCGGACGGCTCGTACTGGTTCGCCCTCGCGGACGTGGCGAAGCGGCTGGGGTACTCCGGTTCGCGCGCGGCGCTGCGGGGCGCGGCGCTGCCGCCGGAGTGTCTGGCCACCGCCGGCGTGCTCGCGGGGAGCGAGGGCATACTCGCCCGCACCGGCATCCGGGCCTCGGCCCGGATGGTGAGCCTCCAGGGGCTCGTCCAGCTCGTCGGAGCCTGCCGCCGGCCCGAGGCCGTGCCCTTCCGGGCGTGGACGGCCGAGGTGGTCGCGGCGGTGCAGCGGGACGGGTGCTACGGGCTCGAACCCTCGCCGGTGCACAGCGGGTACCTGCTCCCGCCGGGCCTGGTCGACGTCCTCGTCCGGCTGGAGGGGCGGTTCGACGAGGAGGCGGCCGCCCGCGCCGCGCACGAGGACGACACGGCCTACGCGGAGCTGCTCCGCGAGACCCGGTCCGGCCTCGCGAGGGTCGCCGACTCCCTCGCGCGGCTCTCCGTGCCGCGCCAGCGGACCACGGAGCCCGTCGTCGAGCGGCTCACCCCGCAGGAACTCGTGGAGTCCTGGGCGATCACGGGGGACATGCTGGCCGTGGCCACCTTCCTCGCGCCCGCCCTCGTCCAAGGCGGGGTCCGCTACCGGCCGCAGGACGTCACCCTCCGCACCGGTCTCTCCCGCGAGCGCGTCCGCGACTGCGTGCGGCTGCTCATCGAGCGCGGCTTCATGCGCGAGGTCGGCGGCCCCGACCCGGACGGGGTCCGTATCTACGTCCTGCCGTGAGCGGCACCCGCGTCCTGCCGTGAGCGGCGAGGGGCGGTCCTGATCGGGCCGGGTTCGGGTGGCGCCGGGGTCCGGCGGGGGTTCGGGGGCGGCCGGGGTCCTGGTCCCGAGGGGGTGGGCCGAGGGCTGCCGGGGTCCTGGTCCCGAGGGGGTGGGCCGAGGGCTGCCGGGGTCCTGGTCCCGCGGGGGTGGCGGAGACTGGGCGTCCGGGGAGTGCGAGGAGGCGCGGACGTGGAGTGGCGGTGTCGGGGGCTCGGCTGGGCCGGGGGAGTGCCGGGGTTGCGGTGGCGGGGCGGGCGGGTCAGCCCCCTCCGGTACGGGCAGGAGCTCGCCTTCCGCGCGGTCGGCGTCCGGCGGTGCCCGGGGGCGCGGGGGAACCCCTGCCCCCTGGAGGCGGCCGTGCCAGGGCGGGCCACCGGCGGAAGGTGCCCGGAGTGCGCGCGGCTCGACCGGGCGCACTCGGTCGCCGCGGACACCGTCGCCGACGATCCGCAGCCGTACCGGGTCTATCTGGCGTGGTTCGGGCCCGGGATGACCAAGGTCGGGATCACCGCGGAGGCCCGGGGCGAGGCGCGGCTGCTGGAGCAGGGGGCCGTCGCGTTCAGCTGGCTCGGCCGCGGCCCGCTCATGGCGGCCCGGCGCACCGAGGAGGTGCTGCGGCAGGCCCTGGGGGTGCCCGACCGCGTGGCGTACGAGCGGAAGCGTGCCGTGCGGCACGCGCTGCCGCCGGCCGCGGAGCGGGCCCGTGAGGTCGAGGAGCTGCACCGGCGGGCGGGGGAGGTCGGCGGGTGGACGGAGACCCTGGAACCCCTGGGGTGCGCCGTGCGCGACCACGCCGACGCCTTCCACCTCGACGGGCTGCCGCGGCTCACGGGCACGGTGACCGAGCTGGTGGACGGTGGTGTCGTCACCGGCCGGCTGCTGGCCGCCGCCGGGCCCGACCTGCATCTCCTGGACCCCGGCGGGCGCTGTCTGGCCGTGGACACCCGGGTCATGGGCGGCTGGGTCCTCCAGGGGGCCGGGGAGGGCGCGGAGTTCTCGGTGCCGGTGGCGCCGGCGGCCGTGGCGGCGGACCCGGGCTCCGCGCAGGGTGAGCTCTTCTGATCCCTCGGCCCGGGTGCCGGGGCGGTCACCGCGCGGCCCCGGCGTCCTCCGGAGGACGCCGGCACCTTCGTAAAGTCTTGGATCCCTTTGACCAGGGGCCGTGGACATCCGCGCCCGGCCGCGGCGAGGGTGATCACATGACTCCGAAGCTGGTGGCGGGCCTGGAACCGCCCTACTACACCGCTGTGTTCACCTCGGTCCGTCCCGACGCCCCGGAGGGGTACGCGGAGACGGCCGACCGCATGCAGGAGCGCGTCCGGGAGGTGCCGGGCTTCCTCGGCTACGAGTCCGCCCGGACCCCCGGCGGGATCGGCATCACCGTCGCCTACTTCCGTGACCTGGAGGCCCTGGACGCCTGGCGGCTCGACAGCGCGCACCAGGCGGCCAAGGCGCACGGGCGGGAGCACTGGTACGACAGCTACAGCGTCCACATCGGCAAGGTCGAGCGGAGCTACGGCTTTGAGCGGGAGTGACGGCGGGGACGCCGGCGTGGGCGCGGCGGGGACCCCGGGCCCCGGTGCTCTCCCGGCGGGGCTCCCCGGCGGGACGGGGACGACGGGGGAGGCGGCGGAGATCCGGGCGCTCGTCGAGCGGCTCGGGATCCCCGGACTCGTCGACGTGCACACCCACTTCATGCCGAAGAACGTGCTCGACAAGGTGTGGGCGTACTTCGACGCGGTCGGTCCCCTGACCGGGATGGAGTGGCCCATCACCTACCGCGAGGAGGAGGACCGCCGGCTCGCCCTGCTGCGCGGCTTCGGGGCGCTCGCCTTCACCGCGATGCTCTACCCGCACAAGCCGGGGATGGGGGCCTGGCTGAACGCGTGGGCCGCCGACTTCGCCGCCCGTACGCCGGACTGTCTGCACACCGCGACCTTCTTCCCCGAGCCGGGCGTGGACGGCTATGTCCGCCAGGCGCTCGACGCGGGGGCGCGGGTGTTCAAGGTGCACCTCCAGGTGGGCGGGTTCGACCCGACGGCCGACGAGCTGGACGCCGTCTGGGGGATGCTCGCCGAGAGCGGCACCCCCGTCGTCGTGCACTGCGGCTCGGGACCGACTCCGGGGAAGTTCACCGGCCCCGGGCCGATGGGGCGTCTGCTCGCCCGGCACCCCCGGCTGCGGGTGATCGTGGCCCACATGGGAATGCCCGAGTACGGCGACTTCCTCGACCTCGTCGAGCGGTACGAGGGGGTCCATCTGGACACCACGATGGCCTTCACCGACTTCAGTGAGCGGCTCGCGCCGTTCCCGCAGGCGGAGCGCGGGCGGCTGGCCGACCTCGGGGAGCGCATCCTGCTGGGCTCCGACTTCCCGAACATCCCGTATCCGTACGTCCATCAACTCCATTCCCTGGAACGGCTGGAGCTCGGGGACGACTGGCTGCGGGGGGTCCTCCACGGAAACGGGGCCGCGTTGTTTCACGTGAAACCGTGAGACCCCTCCGCCCCGGACCCTGAGGCCGTTTCTCAGGAAATTCACAGGAAAGGGAAAGAGGTATCTCAGCGGCGCCGGAGAGCGTGGTCCCATGACCGTCACCACTCGCCGCCCCGGCCCCCGCGCCGACATGCTCCGTGCCGACGGCACCGCCGTCCGCGTCCTCGTCGTCGACGACGAGGCATCCCTCTCCGAGCTGCTCTCGATGGCCCTGCGCTACGAGGGCTGGCAGGTCCGCAGCGCCGGTGACGGGGCCGCCGCGCTGCGCACCGTGCGGGAGTTCCGCCCGGACGCGGTGATCCTCGACATCATGCTGCCGGACGTCGACGGGCTGAGCCTGCTCGGCTCGATCCGGCGCGAGCTGCCCGATGTCCCGGTGCTCTTCCTGACGGCGAAGGACGCCGTCGAGGACCGGATCGCCGGCCTCACGGCGGGCGGCGACGACTACGTCACCAAGCCCTTCAGCCTGGAGGAGGTGGTGGCCCGGCTGCGCGGTCTCATCCGCAGGTCGGGCGCCGCGCAGACGCGCAGCGAGTCGCTGCTGACCGTCGGGGACCTCACGCTGGACGAGGACAGCCACGAGGTCACCCGCGGCGGGGACTCGATCCACCTCACCGCCACCGAGTTCGAGCTGCTGCGCTATCTCATGCGCAATCCGCGCCGGGTGCTCAGCAAGGCCCAGATCCTCGACCGGGTCTGGTCGTACGACTTCGGCGGACAGGCCAACGTCGTGGAGCTCTACATCTCCTACCTGCGCCGGAAGCTGGACGCGGGCCGCTCGCCGATGATCCACACCCGCCGCGGGGCGGGCTACCTGATCAAGCCCGCGGAGTAGCGTCCCGTGCCCAGAGGTGGACGGCGGCCGTGGTCGCTGCGGACGCGGCTCGTCGTCTCGGCGGTCGCGCTGATCGCGGTCGTGGCGACCGTGATCGGGACGGTGACGACGATCGCCTTCCGCTCGTACCTGTACGACCAGGCCGACGAGCAGGTCCACACGGTCTCGATCCGGGCGGCCGGGCCACCGGTCCCCGGCCCCGGCCCGGCCGACCCGGTCCGCGTCAAGGAACCGCTCGCCTTCGTCCTGGGGCCCGGCGCTCCCATCGGCACCCTGGGCGCGGTCCTCGTCGGCGGCGAGGTGACGTCGGCCGGGTACTCCGCGGAGGCCGAGGACGGCGGGGCGTACGGGCGGAACGTCCGGACCACCGCGCTGGACGGGGCCCAGCGGGACGCCCTCGCGGCCGTCCCCCGCGACGGCCGGCCCCACACCGTGGAACTGCCCGGCGGCCTGGGCTCCTACCGGGTCGAGTACGCCGTCGGCACGCACGGGGAGTTCCTCACCGGCATACCGCTCGCGGAGGTCGAGGACGCCCTCTCCACCCTGGTCCTCGTCGAGCTGAGCGTCACCGGCGCCGGGCTCGCGGCGGCGCTGCTCGCCGGGACCGTGCTCGTCCGGGTGGCGCTGCGCCCGCTGCGCCGGGTCGCCACCACCGCCCGTCAGGTCGCCCGGCTGCCGCTGCACAGCGGCGAGGTGGCGCTCCATCAGCGCGTCCCGGAGGCGGAGGCCGACCCGCGGACGGAGGTCGGCCAGGTCGGCGCGGCCCTCAACCGGATGCTGGACCACGTCCACTCCGCCCTCGACGCCCGCCAGCAGAGCGAGACCCGGGTGCGGCAGTTCGTCGCGGACGCCAGCCACGAGCTGCGCACCCCGCTCGCCTCGATCCGGGGGTACGCGGAACTCACCCGCCGCGGCCGGGAGGCGTGCGGGCCCGACACCCGGCACGCGCTCGGCCGCATCGAGTCCGAGGCCACCCGGATGACGGGGCTGGTCGAGGACCTGCTGCTGCTCGCCCGCCTCGACGCGGGACGCCCGCTCTCCTACGAGACGACCGACCTCGTCCCGCTGGTCGTGGACGCCGTCAGCGACGCCCGCGCCGCCGGACCCGCGCACCACTGGCGGCTCGGACTGCCTCCGGACACCGCGTGCGCCCGGGCCGACGGCGCCCGGCTCCAGCAGGTCCTGGTGAACCTCCTCGCCAACGCGCGGACGCACACCCCGCCCGGCACGAAGGTCACCGCCCGCGTCCGGACGGATTCCGGGGCGGTGCTCGTCGAGATCGAGGACGACGGACCCGGCATCCCGCCGGAGCTGCTGCCCGCCGTCTTCGAGCGCTTCGCCCGCGGCGACGCCTCCCGCTCCCGCCACGCCGGGTCCACCGGTCTCGGCCTGGCCATCGTGCGCGCCGTCGTCGTCGCGCACGGCGGCGCGGTGGACGTCGAAAGCGCCCCGGGACGGACGGTGTTCACCGTGCGGCTGCCCGCCGCCGAGGACTCACAGGCGGGCCACAGGCTCAACACACGGGTGTGACAGCGGTCGCGGCGAGTGTCGTCGGTATGCGAACCCCAACGATCGCGGGTCCCTCGTCCGGCGCCCTCCCCGCCCGGGAGCACCTGCCGGTGAACGTCGCCGGCCGGCCCGTGCTGGACGTGGTGATCCCCGTCTACAACGAGGAGAAGGACCTGGAGCCGTGCGTCCGCCGGCTCCACGCACACCTCCTCCGGACCTTCCCGTACGGCTTCCGCATCACCGTCGCCGACAACGCGTCCACCGACACGACCCCCGACGTCGCGGCGGCCCTCGCCGCCGAGGTGCCCGAGGTGCGTTCGGTGCGGCTGGAGCAGAAGGGCCGCGGGCGGGCGCTGCGGACGGTGTGGTCGGACTCGGACGCGCACGTCCTCGCGTACATGGACGTCGACCTGTCGACCGACCTGAACGCGCTGCTGCCGCTGGTCGCGCCGCTCATCTCCGGCCACTCCGACCTGGCGATCGGCTCCCGGCTCGCCCGCTCCTCGCGCGTCGTGCGGGGGCCGAAGCGCGAGTTCATCTCGCGGGCGTACAACCTGATCCTGCGCGGCTCGCTCGCCGCCCGGTTCTCGGACGCCCAGTGCGGCTTCAAGGCCATACGGCGCGAGGTCGCCGAGCGGCTGCTGCCGATGGTGGAGGACACCGGCTGGTTCTTCGACACCGAGATGCTCGTCCTGGCCGAGAGGGCCGGGCTGCGCATCCACGAGGTGCCGGTCGACTGGGTCGACGACCCCGACTCGACCGTGCACATCGTGAGGACCGCCACCGACGACCTCAAGGGCGTCCTGCGGGTCGGGCGGGCGCTCGCCACCGGTTCGCTGCCGCTCGACCGGCTCGCCCGCCCCTTCGGCGACGACCCCCGGGACCGCGAACTGAGCGGCGTGCCGGGAGGTCTGGCCCGCCAGCTGGTCGGCTTCTGCGTGGTCGGCGTCCTGTCCACGCTCTTCTACCTCGCGCTGTACTCGGCCTTCCGGCTCGGCCTGGGCCCGCAGCTCGCCAACGCCGCCGCCCTCCTGGTCTCGGCCGTCGCCAACACGGCGGCCAACCGGCGTCTGACCTTCGGGGTGCGGGGCCGGGACCGGGCCGTGCGCCACCAGGCGCAGGGGCTGGTGGTGTTCGCCATCGGCCTCGCCCTGACCAGCGGGTCGCTCGCCGCGCTCGGTGCGGCCACCGGTGATCCGGCGCACTCCACCGAGCTGGCCGTGCTGATCGTCGCCAACCTCGCCGCGACCGTCCTGCGCTTCCTCCTCTTCCGGCTCTGGGTCTTCCCCGAGCGGTCCGTCCCGCAGACCTCAGCAAGGAACGAACGATGACCACCCTGTCCACGACGGCCCCCGCGGCCGCCGCCGCGCCGGGAAGCGGCCGGCTCGTCCGGCTGTGGCGCGGTCGCGCCGAGGACGCTCCCTGGGTCCGGCCCGCTTTCCTCGGCCTGCTGGCCGCCACCGCGCTGCTCTACCTGTGGAACCTGAGCGCGTCCGGATACGCCAACTCCTTCTACTCCGCGGCCGTCCAGGCCGGCGGCGAGAGCTGGAAGGCCCTCTTCTTCGGCTCGCTCGACGCGGCCAACGCCATCACCGTCGACAAGCCGCCGGCCGCCCTCTGGCCGATGGCGCTCTCGGTCCGCCTCTTCGGGCTCGGCTCCTGGCAGATCCTCGTCCCCGAGGTCCTCATGGGCGTGGGCACGGTGGCGGTGCTCTACGCGGCCGTGCGGAGGCGCTTCGGCGCGGGCGCGGGTCTGATCGCGGGAGCGGTCCTCGCCCTGACCCCGGTCGCGGCGCTGATGTTCCGCTTCAACAACCCGGACGCGCTGCTCGCGCTGCTGATGACGGTCGCGGTGTACTGCGTCCTGCGCGCCCTGGAGCAGGAGAAGGGCGCGAAGTGGCTGGTGTGGGCCGGGGTGGCGCTCGGGTTCGCGTTCCTCGCGAAGACGCTCCAGGCGTTCCTGATCCTGCCGCCGCTCGCCCTCGTCCACGCGGTGTGCGCCCCGGGCGGCTTCGGCCGCCGGATGGGCCGGCTGGCGCTCGGCGGTCTCGCGATGATCGTCTCGGCGGGCTGGTGGGTGGCGGTGGTCGAGCTGTGGCCGGCGTCCTCCCGCCCGTACGTCGGCGGCTCGCAGAACAACAGCTTCCTGGAGCTGACCTTCGGCTACAACGGCCTCGGCCGCATCAACGGCAACGAGACCGGCAGCGTCGGAGGCGGTGGCCGCGGCGGCGGTCAGGGCGGCGGCTGGGGCGAGACCGGCATCGGGCGGATGTTCGACGACTCGATCGGCGGTCAGATCTCCTGGCTGCTGCCGGCCGCGCTGCTCCTGCTGGTCGCGGGGCTCGTCGTCACCCGGCGGGCGCCCCGGACCGACACGGCGCGCGCCGCGTTCCTGGCCTGGGGCGGGTCGCTGCTGATCACCCTCGCGGTCTTCAGCTTCATGGCCGGCATCTTCCACGAGTACTACACGGTCGCCCTGGCCCCGTACCTGGCGGCGCTCGTCGGCATGGGGGCGGCCGTGCTGTGGGAGGAGCGCACCCGGTGGTCCGCCTCGGCGGCGCTGGCGGTGACGGTGGCGGTGACGGCCTGGTGGGGCTGGACGCTCCTCGGCCGCACTCCGGACTGGCTGCCGTGGCTGCGCTGGGCGGTGCTGGTGACGGGCGCGGTGGCTGCGGTGGGGCTGCTCTTCGCGGGCCGGACCGACCGCCGGCTCGGGCTGGCGGTGGCGGGCCTCGGCCTGGTGTCGGGTCTCGCGGGACCCTTCGCGTACACGCTGGAGACGGTGAACGCCGGGCATCAGGGCTCGATCGTGACGGCGGGTCCCGCCGGCGGCGCGATGGGTGGTCGCGGTCCGGGCGGCGGAGGCCGGATGTTCGAGGGCGGTGGGATGTTCCCCGGCGGTCCGAACGGCCAGAACGGCCGGAACGGCGGAGGCCGTCAGGTACCGGGCGGTCAGGTGCCGGGCGGTCAGATGCCCGGTGGCCAGGGTGGCCAGCTGCCGGGCGGTGGCCAGGGCGGCGGCACCCCGCCGCAGGGCATGCCCCAGGGAATGCCGCAAGGGATGCCCCAGGGAATGCCGCAAGGGATGCCCCAGGGCACGACCCAGGGGATGCCCCAGGACGGCGCCGGCGGTGAGGGCTTCGGCCGGGGCGGCGGCATGGGCGGGCTCCTCAACGGCACTGGCGTGGGTGCGGAGGCGAAGGCGGCCCTGGTCGCGGACGCCGAGGCGTACACCTGGGTCGCCGCGGCGGTGGGCGCCCAGAACGCGGCCAGCTACCAGCTCGCGACCGAGAAGCCGGTGATGGCGATCGGCGGGTTCAACGGCAGCGACCCGTCCCCGACGCTCGACGAGTTCAAGCGGTACGTCGCCGCCGGGAAGATCCACTACTTCGTCTCCGGTGGTGGCGGCGGGGGCGGCGGCATGGGGGGCAACGGCACGAGCGCCCAGATCACCGCGTGGGTCCAGGACACCTTCGACGAGGTCACCGTCGGCGGCGCCACCTTCTACGACCTGACGAAGCAGAAGTAGCCCCCATCGAAATCGCTATACAGCGTACGAGAGCCCTTGTACGGTGTATGAGACCCAGTCCCGTACACCGTACAAGGAGTGCTGCCCCATGACGGCGACGACCGCCGCGACCGAACCGACCGCCACCGGCGGTCACCCGCAGCGCTGGCTGATCCTCGGCGTCATCTGCCTCGCCCAGCTCACCGTGCTGCTCGACAACACCGTGCTCAGCGTCGCCATCCCGTCGCTGACCTCCGAACTCCACGCGTCGACCAGCGACATCCAGTGGATGATCAACGCGTACTCGCTCGTCCAGTCCGGCCTGCTCCTCAGCGCCGGCAACGCCGCCGACCGCTACGGCCGCAAGAAGCTCCTCGCCGTCGGCCTCGCGCTCTTCGGCCTCGGCTCGCTCGCCGCCGGCCTCGCCGGCTCCACGGCGCAGCTGATCGCCGCCCGCGCCGGCATGGGCGTCGGCGGGGCGCTCCTGATGACCACGACCCTCGCCGTCGTCATGCAGATCTTCGACGACTCCGAGCGGGTCAAGGCGATCGCGCTCTGGTCCACCGTCGCCTCGCTCGGCTTCGCGGGCGGCCCGCTGATCGGTGGCGTCATCCTCGACCACTTCTGGTGGGGGATGATCTTCCTGATCAACATCCCGGTCGCGGTCCTGGCGCTCGTGGCCGTCGTCCGGCTGGTCCCGGAGTCCAAGAACCCGCAGGGCGAGCGGCCCGACCTGCCGGGCGCGCTGCTCTCCACCATCGGCATGACCGCCGTCGTGTACGCGATCATCAACGGCCCCGAGCACGGCTGGCTCTCCGCCCAGGTCCTCGTGCCCGCCGCCGTCGGTGCCGCCGGCCTCGCCGCCTTCGCCCTGTGGGAGCTGCACACCCCGTTCCCGATGCTCGACATGCACTTCTTCCGCAACCAGAAGTTCGTCGGCGCCATCGGCGGATCGATCCTGGTCGTCTTCGGCATGGGCGGCTCGCTGTTCCTCCTCACCCAGCACCTGCAGTTCGTGCTCGGCTACGAACCGCTGGAGGCGGGGCTGCGGATGGCGCCGCTGGCGCTGACGATCGTCGGTCTCAACCTGACCGGCGTCGGCCCGAGGATCGTCGTGAAGCTCGGCACCCCGCCGACCGTGGTCCTCGGCATGACCCTGGTCGCGGCCGGTCTCACCTCGATCGCGCTGCTCGGCGGCGGCACGGACGGCAGCTACCCGGGCATGCTCCTCGGCCTCGTCCTGATGGGCTGCGGCATCGCGGTCTCCTCCCCGGCCATGGCCAACGCGATCATGAGCTCGATCCCGCCGGAGAAGGCCGGGGTGGGCGCCGGCATCAACGGCACGCTCGCCGAGTTCGGCAACGGTCTCGGCGTCGCCGTCCTCGGCGCCGTCCTCAACGCACGCTTCGCCGCGCTCGTGGCGGTCACCGCCACCTCGCTGCCGGCCGCGCTGGCCGCCGCGGGCGGCGAAGCGGAACGCCGGGAGATCTCCGACGCGTTCGCCTCGGGCCTCCAGACCAGCCAGCTGGTCGGCGCGATCGCCGTGTTCGCCGGCGGTCTGGTCGCGGCGGCGCTGCTGCGGCGGGCCGAGCGCGCGGAGAAGGCCGCGGGCGCCGACGGGGCCGTCGCTGCCTAGCATGGTGACGGACCGCTGACAGACGGAGGAACGCGATGGTCAAGGCAGCCGATCGGGCCAGGAACCCGGCGCGTTCCAGCGTCTGGCTGGAGAAGAGGGCCGCCCGCAGCGGCGGCGGCCCCGCCGGGCTCGACCGGGACCGGATCGTCGCGGCCTCGCTCCGGATGCTCGACGAGGAGGGCCTGGCCAAGCTGTCGATGCGCAAGCTCGCCACCGAACTGGGCGTCACCGCCATGTCCCTCTACTGGTACGTGGACACCAAGGACGACATCATCGAGTTCGCGGTGGACAGCGCCTACGGCGAGATCGACCTCGCCGCGGTCGACGCGGCCGGGGAGTGGCGGGACCGCCTCCGGGTCCTCGCGCTGGAGTACCGGCGGATGCTGGTGCGCCACGCGTGGATGTCGCCCTGCGCGGGCCAGTACCTGAACATCGGCCCGAACGCGGTGGCCGTCGGCCAGAAGATCCACGAGACGATCCGGGACACCGGACTGTCGGCGGACCGGCAGCCGAGCGCGATGTCGGCGGTCTTCCAGTTCGTGTACGGCTACGGGACGATCGAGTCCCAGTTCGGCCGCCGCGCGGCCCAGGCGGGCATGTCGTCGGACGATTTCTACGTCGACGCCATCAAGGCGTTCCGCGACGACCCGGACTTCGTCGACCAGATCGGCGGGATGCGGGACCTCCTGGACGAGCGTGCCTCGCACGGCAGTGTCAGCGCCATCTGGGACCGGGACTTCGCCTACGCGCTGGACGTCCTGGTCGCCGGGATCGAGGTCATGGTCACGCGCGAGGCCGGAGCGGCCGGCCCCACGGAGAAATGACGGAGCGGCGGGCCGTCCCCTGCCCGCCGCTCCGTACCGGACCCGGCCGTGCCTCCGCTCGAAGCGCGGCCGGGAGCTCTGTTACTTCTCGTCCGCCTTCACGGTGTTGCTCTTCAGCGCGACCTCCTTGATGAACAGGGTCACGACGAAGGCGAGCAGCGCGAAGGGCGCCGAGTAGAGGAACACGTCCGCGACACCGTGTCCGTACGCGCTCTCCATGACCGTGCGGATCGGGGCCGGCAGCTTGTCCATGTCGGGGATGCCGCCGCCCGAGCCGCCCTGGCCCATGGCGCCCGCGGCCTTCGGGCCGAGCTCGGCCAGACCGTCCTTGACGTAGCTCGTGACCCGGTGGGCCATGACCGCGCCCAGCGCCGAGACGCCGATCGCACCGCCCAGGGAGCGGAAGAAGGTGACGACGGAGGAGGCGGCGCCGAGGTCGGCGGGGGCCACCTGGTTCTGGGTGCAGAGCACGAGGTTCTGCATCATCATGCCGAGGCCGAGGCCCAGGACGGCCATGAAGACCGCGATGTGCCAGTACGTCGTGTCGTAGCGGATCGTGCCGAGCAGGCCGAGACCGCCGGCCGCCAGGGCGCCGCCGCTGACCAGCCACGCCTTCCAGCGGCCGGTCTTGGTGATGATCAGGCCGGAGACCGTGGAGGAGACGAACAGGCCCGCGATCATCGGGATGGTCAGGACGCCGGACATCGTCGGCGACTCGTTCCGCGCCAGCTGGAAGTACTGGCTGAAGAAGACCGTGCCGGCGAACATCGCGACACCCACGAAGAGCGAGGCGAGCGAGGCGAGGGTGATCGTGCGGTTGCGGAAGAGGCGGAGCGGGATGATCGGCTCGCTCGCCCTGGACTCGACGAGGACGAAGAGCCCGCCGAGCGCGATCGCGCCGAGGACCATGACGGCCGTCTGCCACGACATCCAGTCGTACTTGTCGCCGGCGAAGGTGACCCAGATCAGGAGCAGGGAGACGGCGGCGCTGATGAAGAGGGCGCCGGCCCAGTCGACCTTGACCTGCCGCTTCACGACGGGGAGGTTGAGGGTCTTCTGCAGGACGATCAGCGCGATGATCGCGAAGGGCACGCCGACGTAGAAGCACCAGCGCCAGCCGAGCCAGTCGGTGTCGGTGATGACGCCGCCGAGCAGCGGGCCGCCGACCGTGGCGACGGCGAAGGTCGCGCCGAGGTAGCCGCTGTACCGGCCGCGCTCGCGCGGGGCGATCATCGCGGCCAGGATGATCTGGGAGAGGGCGGTCAGACCGCCGACGCCGATGCCCTGGACGACCCGGCAGGCGATGAGCATGCCGGTGCTCTGCGAGAGGCCGGCGACGACCGAGCCCGCGACGTAGACGATCAGGGCTATCTGGACGAGCAGCTTCTTGGAGAAGAGGTCGGCCAGCTTGCCCCAGAGCGGGGTGGTCGCGGTCATCGCCAGCAGCGCGGCGGTGACGACCCAGGTGTACGCGGACTGGCCGCCGCCGAGGTCCGAGATGATCTGGGGGAGGGCGTTGGAGACGATCGTCGAGGACAGGATGGCGACGAACATGCCGAGCAGCAGCCCGGACAGCGCCTCCATGATCTGGCGGTGCGTCATCGGTGCGCCGCCGGAGGCGGTGTCCCCCTCCTTGGCGCTCCCGCCGCGCACACCGGTCTCGGGTGTGGTGGTAGCCATCAACTTCCTTCGTTCTCAAGCGTGGTGGGCCCGGCAGTCCCCGAAGGAATCGCGGAGGCGGGCGAGCAGGGTCGTGAGCAGTTCGACGTCTTCGTCGGACCAGTCCGCGAGGGTGCGGGCGAGCGTGGCGGTCAGCCGCCGGTCGAGCACGGCGAGCATGTCCACGCCCGCCGGGGTCAGATGGAGGATGCGGGAGCGCCGGTCGGCGGGGTCGGGCAGGCGCTCGACCCATCCGCGGTCCACCGTGTGGGCCACGTGACGGCTGCTGACCGACATGTCGACGGCCATCAGCTCCGCCACCCGGCCCATCCGGATGTCCCCGTGGTGGTTCAGCAGGGCGAGGACGATGGCGGATCCACCGGGGCAGTCGGCGGGCAGCGTCCGCGCGAGTCCGCGCTTCACGGCTCCGACGGCACTCACCTGGCGGGCGAGGTTCTCGTACCGATTGCCTCTGTCCATCGGGCACCCCATCGATGTTGTTGCTTAGGGCAACCATAGAGATGGATGGTTGCTCCAGGCAAACTAAATCGGTCAAACGGCGCTAAAGAATCGGCAAAGGAGGGGAGGGGAGGACGAGGGTTGGGGGCCCCGCCCCCCGTTCGCTAGGGTCCTGGCCCATGGCACACAACCCCCAAGCACCGTACGGCCAGGGCCAGGGCCCTCAGGGTCAGGGCCCCGAGGGCTACGACCCCGCCGGCAGCACGCAGATGTTCCGCGCCTTCGTCGACGAGGGCACCCCGCAGAGCCGGCAGCCGCAGGCCGCGGCCGCGTCGGGCGGCCCCAGGGTCGGCCTGATCGTGGGCGTGGTCGCGGTGATCGTCGTCCTCGCGGCCGTCGCCTGGCTGGCGCTGGGCTGACCCTCCGCACCTCCGCACGCCCGGGTGGGCCGGATCCGCGTCCGCGGACCGGCCCACCTCTTCTTT
This sequence comes from Streptomyces sp. NPDC104202, assembly GCF_055584185.1. Classification (NCBI taxonomy): domain Bacteria; kingdom Bacillati; phylum Actinomycetota; class Actinomycetes; order Kitasatosporales; family Streptomycetaceae; genus Streptomyces; species Streptomyces sp. NPDC104202. The sequence continues at coordinate 22,732 of NZ_JBVJMN010000014.1, forward strand.
ACCGGCCGCGCTCTTCCCTCGCGTCCGGGCTCCTCTTTCGAGGCAGGGCTCTTCTCTCGAGGCCGCGCGCCTACTCCTCTGCCCGCGCCCGCGCCTCCCCCGCCCGGTCCAGGGCCGGCGCGAGCACCGCGAACGCCTCTCCGATCAGCGCCGCCGGGTCCTCGGTGGCCTCGGGAACCTCGCCGGCGCTCCACCGGCGCAGGACGGTGTCGAACGCGGTCAGTGCCATGCCCGCGGCGAGTCGCGGGCGCAGGTCGGTCGCGGGGTCGAGGCCCAGCCGGCCCCCCAGTTCCGCCGCCAGCTCCTCGCGCCACTCCGTCTGGTGCTCCAGGAAGCGGGCGAGCAGGGAGGGGGTCCGGAGGATCAGCCGGACGACCGGGAGGACGCGCTCGGCGTGGTCGCCGCAGGCGGCCAGCGGGACGGAGACGACCTGCCGCAGTGCCTCGGAGAGGGGTTCCCCGGCGGGCCGGGCGGCGAGGGCCGCGCGCATGTCGGCGCCCATGCCCGCCAGGAACTGGACGACCACGTCCTCCTTGGAGGCGAAGTAGCGGAAGAAGGTCCGCTTGGAGACCCCGGCCGCGGTCGCGATCTCGTCGACGGTCGCCGCGTCGAACCCCTTGCGGGCGAACAGCCGGAGCGCCGCCTCGGTGAGCTCGGTCGCGACGAGCTGGCGTTTGCGCTGGGCGAGGCTGGTCTCGGAGCGGAGGGTCACGGACCGATGGTACGCGTGCCCTTCATGGCGCTTCGCGCCACTCTTGACACCGAGTGACATCAAAGGCAGCGTGTGTCGCATGACCAAGAAGCAGCGCCGGCCCGCCGGTCCCCTCCCGGACCAGACCGGGCGGGTCTTCGTCGTCACCGGGGCCAACAGCGGCCTGGGCCTGGCCACCACCCGGGCGCTCGCCCGCGGTGGCGGGCGGGTCGTCCTCGCCGTCCGGGACGTGAGGAGGGGCCGGGAGGCCGCGGACGGCCTCGTGGCGGACGGGGTGGACCCCGGCCTGCTCGACGTCCGCCTCCTCGACCTCGCCGACCTCGACTCGGTACGCGCCTTCGCCGACCGGCTGCGGGCGGACCACCCCCGCCTGGACGTGCTGATCAACAACGCGGGCCTGATGGCGCCGCCCCGCACCCTCAGTCCGCAGGGCCACGAGCTCCAGTTCGCCGTCAACCACCTGGGCCACTTCGCACTCACCGGGCTGCTGCTCGACCTGCTCGCCGCCGGGCGCGACCCCCGCGTGGTCACCGTCAGCTCGATCAACCACCGTCAGGGCCGCCTCCGCTTCGACGACCTCACCGGCGAGCGCGGCTACGCGCCCATGGCCTTCTACAACCAGTCCAAGTTCGCCAACGCCGTCTTCGGCCAGGAGCTCCACCGGCGGCTGACCGCGGCCGGCAGCCCGGTCCGCGGGGTCCTCGCCCACCCCGGCTACACCGCCACGCGCCTCCAGACCAAGGACACCGGCGGACTCGCGCGGCTGGTCTTCGGGTACCTCGGCAACCCGCTGCTCGCCCAGCGCCCGGAGCGGGGCGCGCTTCCCCAGCTGTACGCGGCGACCGACCCGTCCGTCCGGAGCGGGGAGTTCATCGGCCCGGACGGGCCGGGGGAACTGCGCGGCGCGCCGGGGCGCGTCCGTCTCTCCGCCGCGGCGGCCGACCCCGGGACGGGCCGCCGGCTGTGGGAGCTCTCGGAGGAGCTGACCGGGGTACGCCCTCCGGGGCTGTGAGGCGGCGTGCGGCCGCGCGGGGGTCCGGCCCCGCCGGAACCGTGCCGCTCACCGCCAGGTGGCGCTGACCTCCCGGGTGTCGACGTGCATCCCCAGCGGCACCCGCCAGGAGTCCACGCAGACGGTGTACGTCCGGGTCCTCGTGGTCCCGGCGGCGATCGGCGCGGGCAGCGGCTGGGTGGAGGTGACGGTCGCCCAGTCGACGCCGAGGGAGCCGATGACGTGGGTGGCGAAGGTGACCGTGCCCGACGTCGCGGCGGAACCGCCGGTGTTGCGGAAGGCGACCGTGACCTGCTCGCACCAGCGCCGGTCGCCGTCGGCGAGGGAGGGCGCGGAGACGGAGAGCACGGCGGGTCCGGGCGTCGGCGCGGGAGTGCCGCCGGGCGTCGTCGGGGGCCGGGTCGAGGGGTTCGCCGTCGCGGGGGAGGAGGGCGGTCGGGCCGGGTCCTGGCCGCCGGGGCGCGGGGCCGTGCCGCCCGTGGAGGGCCGTCCGGCGGGCGGGGGCGACGGCCGGCCGGCGCCGGTGCCCGGGGGCGCGCCCGGGGCCCGTGTGGCCGCCGGAGCGGTGTCCGGGCCGGCGGCGGTGCCCGCCCCCGGATCCGCACCCGGGCCGGGCGGTGCCGACGGGCCGGAGGGCGAGGGGGACGAGGTGCTGGAGGTCAGGCCGGGAGTGGTGGGGCCGTCGAGGGGGACCAGGGTGACCGCGCCGGACGGGGCGACGGCGCTCCTGGGCGCGGGGCCGGCGCCGACCGCCGCGAATCCCCCGCCGTCCGAGCCGCCGCACGCGGTCAGCGCCCCGCCGAGGCAGAGCGCCGCCGCCACGAGTCCCGGCACCGGGCCGGACGTCCTTGGCCTCATGACCCCAGTCTGACTGACGACACGTCAGAAAGCTTGAGTTCGGCGGAAGTCGGCTCGAACGAACGGGTCGGGCCGGTCGCGTCGAGCCGGCCCCGCGGGGCCGAAGGGGCTCAGTCGGAGATGAGGCCCTCGCGCAGCTGGGCGAGGGTGCGGGTGAGCAGCCGCGAGACGTGCATCTGGGAGATGCCGACCTCTTCGCCGATCTGCGACTGGGTCATGTTGGCGAAGAAGCGCAGCATGATGATCTGCCGCTCGCGGGGCGGCAGTTTGGCCAGCAGCGGCTTGAGCGACTCGCGGTACTCGACGCCCTCCAGGGCGGTGTCCTCGTAGCCGAGGCGGTCGGCGAGCGAACCCTCGCCGCCGTCGTCCTCGGGCGAGGGGGAGTCGAGCGAGGAGGCGGTGTACGCGTTCCCGACGGCGAGGCCGTCGACCACGTCCTCCTCCGACACCCCCAGCACGGCGGCGAGTTCGGGGACGGTGGGGGAGCGGTCGAGCTTCTGGGCGAGCTCGTCGCTGGCCTTGGTGAGGGCGAGCCGCAGCTCCTGGAGCCGGCGCGGCACGCGCACCGACCACGAGGTGTCGCGGAAGAAGCGCTTGATCTCGCCGACGACGGTCGGCATCGCGAACGTCGGGAACTCCACGCCCCGTTCGCAGTCGAAGCGGTCGATCGCCTTGATCAGGCCGATGGTGCCGACCTGGACGATGTCCTCCATCGGCTCGTTGCGGGAGCGGAAGCGGGCCGCCGCGTACCGCACGAGGGGGAGGTTGAGCTCGATGAGGGTGTCGCGGACATAGGTCCGCTCCGGGCTGTCCGCGGAGGCTCCCTCGGCGTCCAGGGCGCGCAGCCGCAGGAAGAGGGAGCGGGAGAGGGTGCGGGTGTCGAGGGCTCCGGACGGGACGGACACGGGCGGCGGAGGCGTGACCTCCGTGCTCTCGGCCGCGGTCGGCGCCGTCGTCTGCGTGGGCACGGGAACGGGCGTGAGCGTGAGCACCTTCGAGCTGCCCAGTTCTGTGGACATGCCACCCCCTTGAGGTCGCGGACGGTCGCGGTGGCCGCGACCATCTGAGGAACGCAGCCTCCACCTGAATACCGGCGGTGGGGCTGCGGCAAACTCGGTTCCAGCAGAATGTCACATGTCGGCAACACGCTGTAGTGACTTGTCGACAAGGCGAAAGCGCATATCCGCAGGAAACAAGGGGTGTGGGGCACGCGGTGCCCCGCGGAACTGCTCCGAACCGGTCTACCCGTTCCGGTTACGCCTCGATTCTGTTTGCGGATCTCAGACGTGCGAAGCTCCGGGCGAGGAGCCTTGACACGTGCATCTGGGAGACCCCCAGTTCCTGGCTGATCTGAGACTGGGTCAGGTTGCTGTAGTAGCGCAGCATGAGGATCCGCTGCTCCCGCTCGGGCAGCTGGACGAGGAGGTGCCGGACGAGGTCGCGGTGCTCGACGCCGGCCAGGGCGGGGTCCTCGTAGCCGAGGCGGTCGAGGAGTCCGGGCAGTCCGTCGCCCTCCTGCGCGGCCTCCAGGGAGGTGGCGTGGTACGAGCGTCCGGCCTCGATGCAGGCGAGCACCTCGTCCTCCCCGATCCGCAGCCGCTCGGCGATCTCGGCGGTCGTGGGGGAGCGGCCGTGGGCGGTCGTCAGGTCCTCGGTGGCGCCGTTCACCTGGACCCACAGCTCGTGGAGCCGGCGCGGCACGTGCACCGTGCGGACGTTGTCGCGGAAGTACCGCTTGATCTCGCCGACGACGGTGGGCATGGCGAAGGTGGGGAACTGCACGCCGCGGTCGGGGTCGAAGCGGTCGATGGCGTTGATGAGGCCGATGGTGCCGACCTGGACGACGTCCTCCATCGGCTCGTTCCGCGAGCGGAAGCGGGCCGCCGCGTACCGGACGAGGGGGAGGTTGGCCTCGATGAGCGCCCCGCGCACCCGGTGGTGCTCGGACGTGCCCGGCTCCAGGTTCTTGAGCTGCCCGAAGAGGACCTGGGTCAGCGCGCGGGTGTCGGCGCCCCGGGTGCTCTGGGGGCGGGGGCGCGGGGTCTCCGCGCCGCCTGCCTCGTGCTGGGGCGGGACTTGAGGCGCTGTACTGGCCGGCACGTTCACGCCACCCCTTCGGCAGGTCTTGCTGGTCGACCGGATCAACTACGGTCAACTCATCCGTCAAAAGCGGTCATAGCATCACAAGACATGTCCACTGTGTGCAAGCACCGCATAACCACGTGTTGAGGGCATGATGGTGGAAAAAGGGGAGGTCACGCACGGAAAAGGCCCCCCGCCGCGAGGGCGGGGGGCCTCCGGGTGAGGCGGGGGCTAGAAGGCGTAGTCCGCGATCACCCAGGTGGCGAACTCGCGCCACTGGGCGACGCCCGCCTGGTGCGCGGGGTGCTCCAGGTAGCGCTGGAGCGCGTCGGTGTCCTCGACGGCCGAGTTGATGGCGAAGTCGTACGCGATCGGCCGGTCCGTGATGTTCCAGTCGCACTCCCAGAACCGCAGCTCGGGGATCTGCCCGCCGAGTGCGCGGAACGCCTCGACGCCCGCGACGACGCGCGGCTCGTCACGGGCGACGCCGTCGTCGAGCTTGAAGAGGACCAGATGGCGGATCACGGAGGGCTCCTAGTTGATGAGTTCGGTCATGAACTCGCCGACACCCTGGGCGGCGCTGGAAATGCCCTCGAACCCTACCTGTACGAGGTCCGCGGCCCGGGCCGGGGACGTGACGATCGTGTACAGCACAAAGACCACGACCGCGTAGAGCGCGACCTTCTTCGCTTGCACCACTGACCAGCCCTCCCCGGGACCCCCGCCGTACGATCGCGCCACTCTAACCGAGCCTTTATGGACCAAGGACCCGGAGATCGAGGCCTTTTGCCGCCCGCCGGAAGGGTGACGCCGACGCAGGATGGATGTCGAGCCCGGCGGATCTGGCAGGAATCCACGGGGCTCCTGGAACCGGCCCGCACTGCGGGGTCCGCGCCGCGAGCTTCCCCCCTGAACGCGGCACGGACTTGCAGGTCCGGTTCTCATCGGGGGGAACGGCTTGTCCCCCCGATGCCGTTCCCCCCGTCCTACGCGACGAGGCCCCGGCCGCGCCCCGAGCGCCGCCGGGGCCTTCCGCGTGCCCGTACGGGCGTCTCCCGGGGGTACGCCGAAGGGCCCGGTGCAGTGCACCGGGCCCTTCGATCGAAGCGGTAGCGGAGGGATTTGAACCCTCGGTGAGTTTCCCCACACTCGCTTTCGAGGCGAGCTCCTTCGGCCGCTCGGACACGCTACCGAGAGAGAGCTTAGCCGAAGTTGGCGCTGCGATGAAATCCGTATCCCCGACGAGGTCAGCGGGGGTGTCAGCGGTCGCGGAAGAACGCCGTCAGCTGCTCCGCGCACTCCTCGCCGAGCACGCCGTGGATCACCTCGGGACGGTGGTTGAGCCGGCGGTCCCGCACGAGGTCCCAGAGCGAGCCGGCCGCGCCCGCCTTCTCGTCGAGCGCGCCGAACACCACCCGGTCGACCCGCGACTGGACGAGGGCGCCCGCACACATCACACAGGGCTCCAGCGTCACGACCAGCGTGCACCCCGTCAGACGCCACTCGCCGGTCGCGGCGGCCGCCCGGCGCAGCGCGAGCACCTCGGCGTGCGCGGTGGGGTCACCGGCCGCCTCCCGCTCGTTGTGGGCCCGGGCGAGGACGCGCCCGTCCGGGCCGAGCACGACCGCGCCGACCGGTACGTCACCGGCCGGCCCGGCCGCGGCGGCCTCGTCGAGCGCCAGCCGCATGGCATCCCGCCAGGGATCCCGTACGGGGTCGGCCGCGGAGTTCGGAACGGGTACCGCCGATGCCACTAGCGCACGGCCTCCAGCACCTCGGAGGCGCCCAGCGCGTCCGCGATCACCGCGAGGGCGTCGCTGTCGAGGGCACGGAGCTCGCGCTCCGAGAGGCCGAGGTCCGCGAGGACCAGCGCGTCGCCGACCGGCGCGGACGGCACCGCCCCGGCGAGCGCACCGGCCTCGTCGTCCTCGTCCTCGTCCTCGTCGTCGGTGAGCGGTTCCCCGTCCTCCGTGCCGTCCAGGTCGAGGGACGCCAGCTCGTCGAGCTCGGCGTCGAGGTCGTCGCCGAGGATCTCCCGGGTGAGGATCTCCCCGTACGAGGAACGGGCGGCGGCGGCGCCGTCCGAGACGTAGATCCGAGGGTCTTCCTCACCCTCGATCCGTACGACCCCGAACCACGCGTCCTCCTGCTCGATGTAGACGATCACCGTGTCGTCGTCCGAGGCCTCGCGGGCCAGCTCGGCCAGATCCGACAGGGTCTCCACGTCGTCGAGCTCCGTGTCGCTCGCTTCCCACCCGTCTTCGGTGCGCGCGAGCAGTGCGGCGAAGTACACCTGACTCTCTCCCACTGATCAGAGGTGTGACGTTCCGGCGGCGCGCTCCTGGTGCCCCGCCCCATCGGCATCGTGACAGAAACGGGGCGCGCAGGAGAGGTCTTCGGCTCTTGCGTCGTGCATCAGTCTGAACGACACCGCCATCGGGCGGGCGTGCGACCCCGGCGCACGGAGGGGGCGCACGGCCGGCCACCGGGCCCGCCGCCGCCACCACCGGGCCCGGTGGCCCCGCACCGCCCTCACCAGCGGAAGGTCCGCATGCGCATGGCCTGGCGCATCCGGGCGGCCCGGGCGCGCCGAGGCTGCACGCGTTCGCGCAGCGCCTTGGCCTCGTTCAGTTCGCGGAGGAACTGGGCGCGGCGCCTGCGGCGCTCCGCGTCGGTCTCCGGTGCCGGCGTCCGGACCGCCCTCTTGGCGGTTCCCTCGGCCGGTTCTTCCAGGTCGGGCATAGGCCACACCACCCCCATCGCTGGGTCCCTGTGCCCCCACCTTCCCCCGGTGGCGTGGGTCGACGCCAGTGCGGGGCGGGCTACTGTTGAGTCATGCGTCTCCACGTCGTCGACCACCCCCTGGTCGCCCACAAGCTCACCACCCTGCGCGACAAGCGCACGGACTCCGCGACCTTCCGCCGTCTCGCCGACGAGCTGGTCACCCTGCTCGCCTACGAGGCGACGAGGGACGTCCGGACCGAGCAGGTCGACATCGAGACCCCCGTCACGGCCACGACCGGCGTGAAGCTGTCGTACCCGCGTCCGCTGGTGGTCCCGATCCTGCGCGCCGGTCTCGGCATGCTCGACGGCATGGTCCGGCTCCTGCCGACCGCCGAGGTCGGCTTCCTCGGCATGATCCGCAACGAGGAGACGCTGGAGGCGTCGACCTACGCCACGCGGATGCCGGAGGACCTCTCGGGCCGCCAGGTCTACGTCCTCGACCCGATGCTGGCGACCGGCGGCACGCTGGTCGCGGCGATCCAGGAGCTCATCAAGCGCGGCGCCGACGACGTGACCGCGGTCGTGCTCCTCGCCGCCCCGGAGGGCGTCGAGGTCATGGAGCGCGAGCTGGCCGGCACCCCGGTCACCGTCGTGACGGCCTCGGTCGACGAGCGCCTCAACGAGAACGGCTACATCGTCCCGGGACTCGGCGACGCGGGCGACCGCATGTACGGCTCCGCCGAATAAGCAGCGGTCGGCTCCGCCGAACAAGCAGAGGTCGGCTCCGCCGAACAAGCAGCGGTCGGCTCCGCCGAGATCCCGCCGGGCCGGTGGCCCGGGGATCCGGCGAAGCCGTCGCGTAGGACGTCAGCCCTGGGCGCAGGGCTTGGCCGCGGGCGCGGGCCTGGTCAGGGCGACCAGGGCCGCGTCCGCCGTCGGTTTCGGGGCCAGCGCCGTGAAGGCGGTCCCGATGATCAGGTCCACGTCGGCGGTGGCCCGGGCGTCCATCTTGGTCGTGGCGCCCTTCAGCTGGGTGCCGAGGACGGGGAAGGCGCCCTTGGCGGCCGCGGGCGCGCCGAGGAGCAGTCCGGTGCCGGTGACCTTCTTGTCGTAGGCGGTCGGGGCGTTGCCCACCTTGCCGATGGTGAAGCCGCGTTTCTTCAGCTCGTCGGCGGTCGTCTTGGCGAGCCCGCTGCGCGGGGTCGCGTTGTAGACGTTGACCGTGATCTGGCCGGGCTTGGGGAGGATGACGGCGGGCGCCGTGGTCGCCTTCGCGACGGGTTTGCAGTCGGCCTGTCTGCCGGCGGCCGTCTGCGTGCCCTCGTCGCCGGAGAACACGTCGACGAGCTGGAGGGTGCCCCAGCCGGCCGCGCCGAGCACGACCACGGCGGCTGCGGACGCGAGGATGATCCGGCGCCGGCGGTGGGGGCGGCGCATGCGCGGGTAGACGTCCCCCGTGATGCGGTACTTTCCGCCCATTCCGGGGGGAGTGAGCATGCTCATGAACGCAGCGTAGTGCCGCCCGTCGGCGATGCCTACTTGATGATCATGTGATCGCGTCCGGATGGGGGCGAACTGACCCCGAAAGGGTCAGCCGCGGGGGCCGAGCGGGCCTTCTCAGTCCATCTCGAGGACGCGGGCGTGCAGCACCTGGCGCTGCTGGAGCGCCGCACGGACGGCGCGGTGCAGCCCGTCCTCCAGGTAGAGGTCGCCGCGCCACTTCACGACGTGCGCGAAGAGGTCGCCGTAGAACGTGGAGTCCTCGGCGAGCAGCGTCTCCAGGTCCAGCTGGCCCTTGGTGGTGACCAGCTGGTCGAGGCGGACCGGGCGCGGCGCGACGTCCGCCCACTGCCGGGTGCTTTCCCGGCCGTGGTCGGGATACGGCTTTCCGTTACCGATGCGCTTGAAGATCACACGGAAAGCCTACCGGGCGACCGGCTCCCGGCGCAGCCAGGCGCGGGCAGTGGGATGCTGGTGCACATCGTTACAAAACCGACATTGGGGTGCGGTCATGAGCGTGAGCGAGCAGCCGCCGGCAGCCGGAGAGGCCGGGGCGGCCGCCCCGGCCGGGACCGCCGCGGAAGCCCGGGACCCGGCCGCGACGGGTGCCCCGGAGGCCCCCGCGCTAGCGTCCGGACCGGCCGCCGGGATCGCCGCCGGATACGCCTTCGAGGGCCCGGCCCTCGAACTGGGGGCGCTGCTGTGGGACGGCGCGTGTCACCCGGACGCGCCGATCCGCATCCCGCTGCCGGTGCTCAACCGCCACGGGCTGGTGGCCGGCGCGACGGGCACCGGCAAGACGAAGACGCTCCAGCTGATCGCCGAGCAGCTCTCCTCCCACGGGGTGCCGGTCTTCCTCGCCGACATCAAGGGCGACGTCTCGGGGATCTCGGCGCCCGGCCAGGACGGCGAGAAGGTCAGGGCGCGGGCCGCCGAGGTGGGCCAGGAGTGGCGGGCGACCGGCTTCCCCTGCGAGTTCTACGGCCTGGGGGGCCTCGGCCCCGGCATCCCGGTGCGCGCGACGGTGACCAGCTTCGGCCCGGTCCTGCTGTCGAAGGTGCTCCAGCTCAACCAGACGCAGGAGCAGTCGCTCGGCCTGATCTTCCACTACGCGGACGCGAAGGGGCTGGAGCTGGTCGACCTCAAGGACCTGCGGGCGGTGGTCGCCTTCCTGGTCTCGGACACCGGCAAGGCCGAACTGAAGGGGATCGGCGGGCTGTCGACGGTGACGGCCGGCGTGATCCTGCGGGCGCTCACGGCCTTCGAGCAGCAGGGGGCGAGCGGCTTCTTCGGGGAGCCGGAGTTCGACACGAGCGAGTTCCTGCGGGCCGCGGCGGACGGCCGGGGGGTCGTCTCGGTCCTGGAGCTGCCGGCCGTCCAGGACAAGCCGCAGCTCTTCTCGACGTTCCTGATGTGGATGCTGGCGGACCTCTTCCACGACCTGCCGGAGGTCGGCGACCTGGAGAAGCCGAAGCTGGTCTTCTTCTTCGACGAGGCGCACCTGCTCTTCAACGGGGCCTCGAAGGCGTTCCTGGAGTCGATCACCCAGACCGTGCGGCTGATCCGCTCGAAGGGCGTCGGCGTCTTCTTCGTGACGCAGACCCCGAAGGACGTGCCGTCGGACGTGCTGGCGCAGCTCGGCAACCGGGTGCAGCACGCGCTGCGCGCCTTCACCCCGGACGACGCCAAGGCCCTGAAGGCGACGGTGCGGACCTTCCCGAACTCGCCGTACGACCTGGAGGAGGTCCTCACCGGCCTGGGGACGGGCGAGGCGGTGGTGACCGTGCTGAGCGAGAAGGGCGCGCCGACGCCGGTGGCGGCGACCCGGCTGCGGGCGCCCGAGTCGCTGATGGGCCCGGTCGACGCGGCGGCGCTGGACGCGGCGGTGAAGGGCTCGCCGCTCCACGGGCGGTACGCGGAGGCGGTGGACCGCGAGTCGGCGTACGAGCGGCTGACGGAGGAGCAGCGGGCGGCGGAGGCGGCGGCGCTGGAGGCCGCCGCGGCGAAGGAGGCGGCGAAGGCCGCGAAGGAGGCCGAGAAGGCCGGAGCGAGGGCTCCCCGGCAGAAGGAGGAGCCCTCGCTGGCCGAACAGGTGGTGGGCAGCGGGATCTTCACGTCCCTGGCCCGGTCGATCGGCACCCAGCTGGGCCGGGAGATCAGCCGCTCGGTCTTCGGGACCGCCCGCCGCCGCAGGTGACTACTCGGTGACCTCGTGGTGGTCGTCGTGCAGGCCGCCGCCGCTGCCCGCGTCGCCGGTGGTCGGGACGGAGACGACCGGCTTGCGGAGCGAGGAGATGTCGTGGGCGTAGGTGCCCACGGCGTTGGCGATGACCTTGATGTTGGCGTCGAACGCCTTCATGTTGACGTTGCTGAGGTTGTCGCCCTTGGCGTGGTAGTTCACGTCGTAGGCGACGCCCGCCGTGCCGCCGAAGCGGGCGGCCTGGGCGGCGGTCTTGATGCCCTCGGCGCCGGTGAAGGTGCCGCCGGAGGGGATGCCGACCTCGATGAACGGACCGTAGTCGGAGCGTCCGGTGAAGTCGGTGCCCTCGTGCGGGAGTCCGCGCGCGTCCATGAAGTCGGTGATGTCGCGCTCCAGCTGGGCGGAGCCCTCCGGGCCCGCGCCGGCGCCGGTGGCGTCGGAGTCGTCGCCGTCGTAGACGAAGAGGCCGTAGTTCGGCGAGGCGATCATGTCGAAGTTCAGGTAGAGCTTGATCTCGTTCTTGTCGAGCGCCGTGAGGGTGTTCACGTAGTGCTCGGAGCCGAGGAGGCCGTTCTCCTCCGCGGACCACCAGGCGAAGCGGACCTTGTTGCGGACCTTGTCCTTCGACTTGGCGAGCTCCAGGGCGGTCTGGAGGAGGCCGGCCGAGCCCGAGCCGTTGTCGTTGATGCCGGGGCCGGCGGTGACGGAGTCGAGGTGGGAGCCGAGCATCACGGTGTCGGCCGCGTTGCCGCCGCGGGTCTCCGCGATGACGTTGTTGGTGGAGCGCAGCTCCTGGAGCTGGCGGATCTCCAGGGAGAGGGAGACCGGGCCGTTGGCGAGGTCGGCGGCGAGGGCGTTGCCCTCGGCCTGGGTCAGGCCGCCGGTCGGGACCTTGCCGGCGGCGGGGTCGCCGAGGGTGCCGGAGAGGGCGCCGTCGGTGTTGTTGTAGATGACGGCGGCGGCGGCGCCGGCGGCGGCGGCGTTCTGCTGCTTGACGGCGAAGGTGCAGCCGCCGCGCTTGATCAGGGCGATCTTGCCGGTGAAGGTGTTCGGGGCGAAGTCGCCGGGCTCGCAGCCGGTGGTGCCGTCGGCGTCGACGGGGACGGCGACCAGGGCGGCGGTGATGCCGCCGACCGGGGTGGACTTGGTGTAGGTCATCGCCTTGATGTCGAGCGCGCGGGGCGCGGGGGCGACGACGGAGGCCTTCTCGGCGAGCGTCTCCGTGTACTGGAACTCGAACTTCTGGTACCGGACGTCGTATCCGGCCTTCTTGAGCTGCGTGTACACGTACGCCGCGGAGGCGTCGTGGCCGAGCGAGCCGGCCGCGCGGTGGCCGCCGGCCGAGTCGGCTATCGCCTGGAACTTCTGCAGGTGCTTGTAGGCGTCCTGGGCGGTGGTTTCGCGGACCAGCTTCTTCGCCAGCTTGGCGGCATCGCGGGCGGGTGCGGCCGAGGGGTCCTGCCCGGCGGTGGCGGGTGAGGCGAGGACCAGCGGGGTGGCGAGGGCGGCAGCGGCCAGAATGGCCGCGGCACGGCGCTGGGATGCGTTCACAGAAGTCCTTCCCGTGATGGACGAGGTTGAGGGGAAGTTAGCGATGGTGGGGGCATTCTGTGAACAGGTTCTGCGTAATTCCTGTCAACTTGAGCAGGATTGACATGTGGAATTATCAATTCCCGGATGCTTTACCCTCCTTGGCGGCTTTCGCCGCTTTGGCTGCCGCCTTCATCTCCTGCTTGTGCGCCCGCACCTTCGCGAGCGACTCCGGCCCGGTGATGTCGGCGGCCGAGCGGTACGACCCCTGCTCGCCGTAGGCGCCCGCAGCCTCGCGCCAGCCCTGCGGCCGCACGCCGTACTGCTTGCCCAGCAGGGCCAGGAAGATCTGCGCCTTCTGCTTGCCGAAGCCCGGCAGCGCCTGCAGCCGGGCCAGCAGCTCCTTGCCGGTGGCCGCGTCCCGCCAGACGGCCGCCGCGTCGCCCCCGTACTCCTCGACGAGGTACCGGCACAACTGCTGCACCCGCTGCGCCATCGACCCCGGGTAGCGGTGCACCGCCGGTTTCTCGGAGAGCAGCGCGGCGAACTCCTCCGGGTCCCGGGCCGCGATCTCGTGCGCGTCCAGGTCGTCGGCGCCGAGCCGCGCGGCGATCGTGTACGGCCCCGAGAAGGCCCACTCCATCGGCACCTGCTGGTCGAGCAGCATGCCGACGAGCGCGGCCAGCGGCGACCGGCCGAGGAGGGCGTCGGCCTCCGGCTGCTGGGCGAGGTGGATCTCGGGCGTCGTGGACTCGGGACTCATACCCCGATCATCCCGCCGGGGAGCCGGCTCCGCCCGGCGGGATCACCCCTTCGCGAACCGGTCCAGGGCCGTGAGCAGCAGTTTCCCGGTCTCCTCGCCTCCCAGGTGGCCGGCGGACTCCACCATGTGCAGCGTGGCGTCCGGCCAGGCACGGGCGAGCTCCCAGGCGGTGGCGGGAGGGCCGCCCATGTCGAGGCGGCCGTGGACGAGGACGCCGGGGATGCCGGCGAGCCGGTGGGCGTCGCGGATCAGGGCGCCCTCCTCCAGCCAGGCGCCGTGCGCGAAGTAGTGCGCGCAGATCCGCACGAAGCCGAGCCGGTGGTCGTCCACCCGGTCGGTGTACGGGGTGCCCATGCCCTCCATCGACAGGACCGCGTCCTCCCAGGCGCACCAGTCGGCCGCCGCCCGCTCCCGCACGGTCCGGTCGGGGTGCTCCATCAGGGCGGCGTAGGCCCGGACCAGCCCGGGGACCCCGTCCTGCCGCGCCCCGGTCCCGGGCCCGTCCGGGACGGCGCCGGCCGCCCCCGCGCGGAACCGCTCGTGGGCCTCGGGGAAGAAACGGCCGACGCCCTCGTACAGCCAGGCGGTCTCCGAGCGGCGGGTGGTCGTCACGGCCGCGACGACGATCTCGGTCACGCGCTCCGGGTGCGCCTCCGCGTACGCGAGGATCAGGGTGGAGCCCCAGGAGCCGCCGTACAGCAGCCACCGGTCGATCCCCAGGTGGACGCGGAGCCGCTCCATGTCGGCGACCAGGTGCGCGGTGGTGTTCACCGACAGGTCGGCCGCCGGGTCGCTCGCGTGCGGCGTGGAGCGCCCGCAGCCCCGCTGGTCGAAGAGGACCACCCGGTAGGCCGCCGGGTCGAAGAACCTCCTGGCCCGGGGCGACGACCCGGAGCCCGGCCCGCCGTGCACGACCAGCGCGGGCTTGCCCGCCGGATTGCCGGAGACCTCCCAGTGGATCCGGTTGCCGTCCCCCACGTCGAGCAGGCCCTGGTCGTACGCCGCGGTCTCCGAGTACATCCGCGGGAGCCTATCGGCGTACATCCGCGGGAGCCTACCGGCCCTTCACCCGGACGGCCGGGTCCTCGCACCATTCCAGGACCGAGTCCCAGGCCCCGTACCCCGCGTCCGGGTTGAGGTGCCCGCCGCCCGGCACGTGGTCCCGGTCGAGGCCCAGCGGGACGCCGTAGTGCACGTCCGCGCCCTCGGGGCAGTACGGGTCGCCGTCGCCGTACACCAGGCGGGCCGACAGGCCCCGCTCCGTCAGGTCGAGGCCGTCGGCGAAGGCGGCGATCTCGGGGATGCCGGCCGCCACCGGCGGCGAGGGCGGTGCGACGAGCAGGACCCGGTCGGCGTCCGGCCGCCGCGCGCCCGCCCGCAGCCACAGCAGCACCGACAGGCTGTGCGCGAGGACGACGAACCCGCCCTCGGCCGGCCGCCGGCCGTGCTCCTCCAGGGCGTCGAGCCACTCGGCGAGCACCGGCGCGTCCGGCCGGGGCAGCTGCGGGTAGCGGACCTCGTGGCCGCGCTCCCGCAGCCGTTCGGCGAGCCAGTGCTGCCAGTGGCCGGGCGGACGGTGGTTCTGGAAGCCGTGCAGGATCAGGTACGTGGTCATGCCATGATCCTGCGACCGCGGCCCGGCCCCGGTCCACCACCGTCCACGCTGCGGTCAGCCGCCGACGTACTCCCGCAGGTGGCGGGCGGTCAGCGTGTCCCCCTTCTCGACCAGCTGGGCCGGCGTGCCCTCGAAGACGACCAGGCCGCCGTCGTGGCCGGCGCCCGGACCGAGGTCGACGAGCCAGTCCGCGTGGGCCATCACGGCCTGGTGGTGCTCGATGACGACGACGGTGTTGCCGGAGTCGACGAGCCGGTCGAGGAGGGCGAGGAGCTGGTCGACGTCGGCCAGGTGCAGACCGGTGGTCGGCTCGTCGAGGACGTAGACCGCCGCCTTCTCCGCCATGTGGATCGCGAGCTTGAGGCGCTGGCGCTCGCCGCCGGAGAGGGTGTTCAGCGGCTGGCCGAGCCGGAGGTAGCCGAGGCCGACGTCCTTGAGGCGGCCGAGGATGGTGCGGGCCTGGCCCTTGCCGGTGAAGAAGTCGTACGCCTCGTCGATCGACAGCGACAGGACCTCGTGGATGTTCTTCCCGTCCAGCCGGTAGGTGAGCACCTCGGGCGTGAACCGCTTGCCCTCGCACTTCTCGCAGACCGACGCCACGCCCGCCGCGATCGCCAGGTCGGTGTAGATCAGCCCGAGGCCGTTGCAGTGGCCGCAGGCACCCTCGGAGTTGGCGCTGAACAGCGCCGCCTTCACGCCGTTGGCCTTGGCGAACGCGGTGCGGACGGGGCCGAGGAGACCCGTGTACGTCGCCGGGTTGGAGCGGCGCGAGCCGCGGATGGGGGACTGGTCGGCGACGACGACGCCCTCGCGGCCGGGCAGGTTGCCGTGGATGAGGGAGGACTTGCCGGAGCCGGCCACGCCGGTGACCACGGTCAGGACCCCGGTCGGGATGTCGACGCTCACGTTCCGCAGGTTGTGCTGGGCGGCGCCGGTGATCGCGAGGGCCCCGGTCGGGCGCCGGACCTCCGGACGCAGCTTCGCCCGGTGCGTGAGGTGGTCGCCGGTGAGGGTCCCGGAGGTGCGCAGTCCGGGCACGTCGCCGCTGTAGCAGATCTCGCCGCCCGCGGACCCGGCCCGCGGCCCGAGGTCCACGACGTGGTCGGCGATCTCGATGACCTCGGGCTTGTGCTCCACGACGAGGACGGTGTTCCCCTTGTCGCGCAGGCGCAGCAGCAGGTCGTTCATGCGCCGCACGTCGTGCGGGTGGAGACCGGTGGTCGGCTCGTCGAAGACGTAGGTGACGTCGGTGAGCGGCGAGCCGAGGTGGCG
Source organism: Streptomyces sp. NPDC104202 (assembly GCF_055584185.1). Taxonomy (NCBI): domain Bacteria; kingdom Bacillati; phylum Actinomycetota; class Actinomycetes; order Kitasatosporales; family Streptomycetaceae; genus Streptomyces; species Streptomyces sp. NPDC104202. Next base: position 39,000 of record NZ_JBVJMN010000014.1, read on the forward strand.
GACCATCTTCACGCGCTGGGCCTCGCCGCCGGAGAGGGTCCCGGAGGAGCGGTCCAGGGAGAGGTAGCCGAGGCCGATCTCGACGAGCGAGTCGAGCAGTTCGCGCAGGCCGGCCAGGAGCGGCGCGACGGAGGGGTCCTCGATCCGCCGCAGGAACGCGGCCAGGTCGCTGATCTGCATCGCCGAGCACTCGGCGATGTTCACGCCGTCGATCCGGCTGGACAGGGCGGCCCGGGTGAGCCGGGCGCCCTCGCACTCGGGGCAGGTGCGGAAGACGACCGCCCGGTCGACGAAGGCCCGGATGTGGGCCTGGAGCGACTCGCGGTCCTTGGCGAGGAACAGCCGCTGGACCTTGGGCACGAGCCCCTCGTAGGTGAAGGTGTTGCTGCCCACCTTCACCTTGCACTGCGGCTTGTGCAGGAAGTCCTGCCACTGCTCGTCGGTGAACTCCGCGAGCGGCCGGTCGCGGGGGTAGAAGCCGGACTCGGCCATGATCCGCCAGTACCAGGAGTCCACGGCGAAGTTCGGGACGGTGACGGCCCCCTCGTCGAGCGACTTCGTCCGGTCGACGAGCTCGTCGACGTCGATGTCCGAGACCTCGCCCGCGCCCTCGCACCGCGGGCACATGCCCTCGGGGAGGTTGAAGCTGAACGCGCCGGAGGTGCCGACGTGCGGGGTGCCGAGGCGGCTGAAGACGATCCGCAGCATCGTGTACGCGTCGGTGGCGGTGCCCACGGTGGAGCGGGAGTTGGCGCCCATCCGCTCCTGGTCGACGACGATCGCCGCGCTCAGGTTGTGCAGTCCGTCCACGTCGGGACGGGCCAGCGACGGCATGAAGGACTGCAGGAACGCGCTGTACGTCTCGTTGATCAGGCGCTGTGACTCGGCGGCGATGGTGCCGAAGACGAGCGAGGACTTCCCGGAGCCGGAGACGCCGGTGAAGACGGTGAGGCGGCGCTTGGGGAGGTCGACGTCGACGTTCCTGAGGTTGTTCTCCCGGGCCCCGCGGACCTGGATGACGTGGTGGCCGTCCGCGGCGGTGGCCTCGTGCGCGGCGACGGGGTGGCCGGGGTGATCGGTGCCGACGGGGTGGTTCATGCGTGCGCCCTCCGGTGGTGGTCCCATGCTCGGACGCACAGGTTACTCTATACGGCGTATAAAATAATGGCCTGGCATTTCTGACCTGCGAGAATGAGGGCCATGGCGGCGACGGACGGCAAGAACAGCAGCGGGGCCGGCGACCCGGCGCGCACCCTGGAGCTGCTCTGGCGCGACAGCGCCGCGCCGCCGGCGGCCGGACGGCGCGGCCCCCGCCAGGGCCTCACGGTCGACGCGGTCGTCGAGGCCGCCGTCGCGCTCGCCGACTCCGGCGGCCTGCACGCCCTCACCATGCGCGCCGTCGCCCAGCGCCTCGGCGTCACCCCGATGACCCTCTACACGTACGTCCCCGGCAAGGGCGAGCTGCTCGACCTCATGCTGGACGCCGTCTTCCTGCGGATGGAGCGCCCGCCCTTCGGCCCCGGCCTCCCCTGGCGCGAACGCGTCACCGCCGTCGCCGACGCCAACCGGGCACTTCACCTGCGCCACCCCTGGCTGGTCGAGCTGCGGATCGTCCGCGCCCCGCTGGGCCCCGGCGTGATGACCAAGTACGAGTACGAGCTCGGCGCCTTCGAGGGCCTCGGCCTCGACGACGTCTCCCGCGACTCGGCCCTGACATACGTCCTCGGCTCCGTGCAGGCCGCCGCGCGGGCCGAGCTGGACGCGCGCGCCGTGGAACGGGAGAGCGCCATGTCCGACGGGGAATGGTGGGACGCCCACGCGCCGCTGCTGGCCCGGGTCTTCGACGCCGACCGCTTCCCGCTGGCCGGCCGGGTCGGGGAGGCGGCGGCCGTCGCGTACGACGGCCTGTACGACGCCGACCACGCCTACGCCTTCGCGCTCGCCCGGGTCCTCGACGGCCTGGCGGCGCTGGGCGGGGGAGCGGCCTAGGGCCTGTCGTCACCATCCCCTCGTTGCCCGAAGGGCGGCCCTGCGGCGTCTGGTGCGTGCTCTCGGTGTGCCGCGAGAGCGCGTGCCAGGCGTCGCGGGGCAGAGGGGATGGTGACGACAGGCCCCAGTCCGCCGTCCCGCTCCCCGTCCGCCGGTTCAGTCCCGCAGGGTCAGCAGGGTCCGCACCCCCGCCTTGAGGCGCTCGGCGGACAGCTCCTGCTCGACCGTCAGGTGGTGCATGACGTCCGGCGAGAACGACGACAGCAGCAGGTGCGCGAGGAGCGCGCTGTCGGCGCCCGGCCTGAGCTGCCCGATGAGCAGGGCCACGTGCGTGTGCATCACGCGATAGGCGCCGCTGTGGTAGCGGGCGCGCGGGGCGGCGGAGTGCGCCGCGAGGAGCAGCCCGCGCTGCTCGCGGACCCGGTCGACCAGCGCGTCGAGGAAGGCGTCGAGCCGTTCGGCGGCCGGCGCTCCCGGCCCCAGCGGCGGCGGCCCGCTCATGTACGCCTCCTGGAACCGGCGTTCGCGGTCGTCGAGGAGGGCCCAGAGCAGCTGGGAGACGTCGCCGAAGCGGCGGTAGACGGTGCCGACGCCGATCCCGCTGGCGTGTGCGACCTGGTTCATCGTGACGGCGTCGGGGCCCTGCTCGGCGACGATCCGCGCGGCGGCGTCGAGGATCTTGCGCCGGTTGCGGGCGGCGTCCGCGCGCTCGGGGGCGGGGGCGTCGACGGTGGGGAGCAGTCCGGGGGCGGGCGGCGGGGCGGCCGCGAGCGGCACCGCCGTGTCCTGGGGTTCCGTGCCCCGCGCTCTGTCCGCCCGGTCCGCTCCGGCGGTCCCGGTCCGCCGTTTCTCCGTGCTCATCTGCCGCTTCCCGCTCTTTCTTCCGCTCGCCCGTTTCCCCCTCGGTCGTCTCTCGTTGTGAGCATACCCGCTCCGCTTGCGAAACGGATAGCGATCCGTTTACGCTCGAACCATCGAAACGGAAAACAATCCGTTTCATCTGACCGGTTCGTGGGACCGGCCCGGGAGATCGAGGAGAGCACGCCATGTCCGTCAAGGTCGCCGTCATCTACTACTCCGCCACGGGCACCGTCCACCAGCTCGCCCAGGCCGTCGCCGAGGGCGCCGAAAAGGCCGGCGCCGAGGTGCGCCTGCGCCGCGTGCCCGAGCTCGCCCCGGACGCCGCCATCGACGCCAACCCGGCCTGGCGCGCCCACGTCGACACCACCCGCGACATCGAGATCGCCACCCTGGACGACCTGGAGTGGGCGGACGCCTACGCCTTCGGCTCCCCGACGCGTTTCGGCAACATCGCCGCGCAGCTCAAGCAGTACGTCGACACCTCGGGCGGGCTCTGGCAGCGGGGCGTCATGGCGGACAAGGCCGCGACCGGCTTCACCAGCGCGCACAACGTCCACGGCGGCAACGAGTCGACCCTCCTCGCCCTCTACAACACCTTCCACCACTGGGGCTCGGTCATCGTCTCGCCCGGCTTCACCGACCCCGCCGTCTACGCGGCCGGCGGCAACCCCTACGGCACCGCGCACCCCGCCGCCAACGGCGCCCCCGGCGAGGACGTCCTCCAGGCCGCCCGCTACCAGGGCGCCCGCCTCACCCGGATCGCCAAGCGGCTGAGCGGCCTCGCGGACGACTGACCCGGCGCACCGTCCGGAACGCCGAGCACCCCCGGGGCCCGCCCCGGGGGTGCTCGCTGTCGTCCGTCCGCTCCGGCCTACGCCAGCGAGAGGAACAGCTTCTCCAGGCGGGCCCGCATCGCCTCGCGGTCCTCGCCGTCCTTCCGGCCGTCCTCGATGTCCGTCAGGCACTGCTGGAGCCCGGTCGCGATGATCGCGAACCCGGCCCGGTCGAGGGCCCGGGAGGCCGCCGCGAGCTGCGTCACGACCTCCTCGCAGTCGCGCCCCTCCTCGATCATCCGGATCACGCCGGAGATCTGGCCCTGCGCCCGGCGCAGCCGGTTCAGCACGGCCTTGAGCTCGGCGCCCGCGAGATCGAGTTCCACAGCGACTCCTCCTCAGATACCCCGGGGGGTGGTTGACTCCCCGGCACGGGGGTTCCGTCGAAGTCCAAGGATGACACCTGCGACCGGAAGCCCTGCGTCCGCTCGCTGCCCCGAGGGGCGGGGTGCCCTCTCGGGGGCACGGGCCGGCCCTCTCAGGGGGGTCGGGGCGGCTCTGTCAGGCTCAGGGGGTCGGGGCGGCCCCGCCGGGGGAGTAGCGCAGGAGGAACATCTCCACGCCGTCGACGACGAGCCGCTCGCTCAGTTCCTCGGTGAGCTCCGCCCCGTACTGCTCGAAGACCATCTGCGGGAAGACGAGCAGCGCGTAGAGCTGGAGGACCGCGACCTCCAGGTCCGGGACGACGAGCCGGCCCCGGTCGGCCAGGGTCCGCAGGGCCTCGGCGACGGCGGGGTGGTGGCCGGCCGGGCCGTGGGCGCGCCAGGCGCGCCCCAGCTCGGGGAAGCGGTGCAGCTCGGTGGCGAGGAGGGTGCGCAGGGCGCGGCCCTCGTCGTCGGTGCGGACGGCGAGCGCCCAGGCCCGGCCGGCCTCGACGAGGGCGGCGCGCAGGTCCTCCGCGTCGGCGAGGCGGGTGAGGTCGGGGCCGTCGGCGCCGGTCTCCAGCGGCTCGTCGAGGGCGCCCGCGACGACGGCGGTGAAGAGCGCCTCCTTGCTGCCGAAGTGGTTGTAGACGGTCACCTTGGAGACGCCCGCCTCGGCGGCGATGGCGTCCATGCCGACACCGAAGCCCTCGCGGAGGAAGAGGGTGCGGGCGGCCCGTACGACGGCCTGCCGTTTGCGGGCGGCGCGGGCGCCGGTGGGGGCGGGCTTCTGGGGCTGGTCGTCCATGGGGGGAGCGTACCAACGGAACTGTACCGTTGAGTTCAACTGTACTGTGCCGTACAGTTCAGTTATGCCGACCCACTCCGCCGTACCCACCCCTGCCCGGAGACACCCCCGCCGCCGGACCGTGCTCGCACTGCTCTGCGCGGCCCAGTTCATGCTGATCCTCGACGTCACCGTCGTGAACGTCGCCCTGCCCGCCCTCGCCGCCGACCTGCACCTCGGACGCACGGCCCTGACCTGGGTCGTCACCGCGTACACCCTCTGCTTCGGCGGGCTCATGCTCCTCGGCGGCAGACTCGCCGACACCCTCGGCGCCCGCCGCGTCCTGCTCACCGGCCTCGCGCTCTTCACCGCCGCGTCCCTGGCCTGCGGCCTCGCGCCCCACGCCGGCGTGCTCCTCGCCGGCCGCGCCGCCCAGGGCGTCGGCGCCGCCCTGCTCTCCCCGGCCGCGCTCGCCCTCGTCACCACCGCCTTCCCCGGCCCCGAGCGGGCCCGGGCCCTCGGCGTCTGGGCGGCCGTCGGCGGCACCGGCTCCGCCGTCGGCGTCCTCCTCGGCGGAGCCCTCACCGCGGGACCCGGCTGGCCCTGGGTCTTCCTCCTGAACGTCCCCGTCGGCCTCGCGCTGCTCGCGGTGCTCCCCCGGCTCCTGCCCCGCACTCCGGCCCCCGGCACGGGCGGCGGCCTCGACGTCCCCGGCGCCGTCCTCGTCACCACCGCCACCGCCGCCCTCGTCTACGGCCTGGTGCGCGCCGGCGACTCCGGCTGGACGTCCACCGCCACCCTGCTGCCCCTGCTCGCGTCGGCCGCCCTCTACGCGGCCTTCGCCACGGCCGAACGCAGGAGCCGCACCCCGCTCATGGACCTGCGGATGCTGACCCGCAGGCCGGTCGTCGCCGGCTCGCTCCTCATGCTCGTCGCGACCGCCCTGCTGATCTCGTTCTTCTTCCTGGGCTCCCTGCGGCTCCAGCACCTCGACGGACTGGACCCCCTCCGCACCGGCCTCCTCTTCCTCCCGGTCGCCCTCGCCACCGTCGTCGGCGCCCACCTCGGCTCCCGCCTGGTCACCACCGCCGGGCCCCGCGCCTGCACCGCCGCCGGCACGGCCCTGGCCACCGCCGGCTGCCTCCCCCTCGCGCTCCTCGACTCCCCCGGCCCCTGGACGACCCTCATGCCCGCCCTGGCCACCGCGGCCTTCGGTCTCGGTGCCGTCTTCGTCACCGCGACCACCACCGCCCTCGGCCTCGTCGCCCCCCACGAGGCCGGCCTCGCCTCCGGCCTCGTCAACACCTCCCACGAACTCGGCGGCACCCTCGGCGTGGCCCTCGCCTCCACCCTCGCCCTCGCCACCCCCGCCGGCTTCACCACCGCCTTCACCGCCTTCACCCTCACCGCCCTCACCGCCACCCTCACCACCCCCCTCCTCATCCCCCGAGGCACACCCCGCCCGGAGGCGGTGGGGCACGGGGTGCACTGAGGACCGCGGCGGACACCGGCGGTCCGGGCGCGGGGTCGCGTGCGCGAGGGCGTCAGCGCGTTCCGACGGGTTCGGCGACGGCGCGGGCCCGCGGGGCGCGGCGCTGTTCCAGCTGGCCCACGTGCGTGACGACGGAGCCGTAGAAGCGGTCGACCGCGTCGTCGATGCTGCGGATGAACCCCGACTCCGTGCTGCCGCGGCTGTTGCCCATGCCCTTGAAGAGGGAGAGCCGGAAGCCCGTGATCGCGCCGCCGTCCCGGGGGAGCAGGTCGCCCGGCTCGGGGCGCAGCCGTTCCAGGGTGCCCCGGGGCCCGTTCCGGCCCTCCAGCAGCGTCTCCACGTGGAGGTCGGCGGGGGCCTCGTCCAGCACCCGCAGGAGCCGCTTCGCCACCGAGAGGGGATAGGCCCCGTCCGGGGCGGGGACGTCGAGGGAGGTGCGGATCTTCCCGGTGCGGAGGTCCGCGGTGATGGACAGGATGCTGTCCGCCCCGTCGACGCGCAGCTCCGCGGAGAGCCTCCCCTCCTCGCAGAGCCGGTCGGCGAGCTCCGTACGCCGGGACGTGGGGTCGCTGCCCCGCCTGGCCCGCTGCACGGGGAGGGCCTTCTGCCCGAGTTCGCCGCCCAGCCGCAGGCAGACCTGCCGGATGAGCCGCTCCCAGCTCTCCACGACCTCCACCGCGCGGGGGTCGCCCTGACACAGGGTCTCGGTGTCGATCCCGTTGCGCACCGGGACCCAGGACGGGCCCATGTTCTGGAAGCCGTGACAGCCGGAGTTGTCGTGCTGGAGGTAGTGGAGGAGCTCCTGGAGCAGCCAGGCGTGGGCGGCGTTGCCCACGCCCTCGTGCCGGATCAGCATCTGGGCCTGGTGGGCCACCTCGGCCCAGGAGAGGTGCCAGAGCGAGACCTTGTGCTTGCGCCGGCCGTCCGTCTTGACCTCGACGAGCGGACTGCCGTCGAGCGCCACGTCGTTGGACAGGGTGATGACGGCCTCGTAGCCCCGCCTCGCCGCGATGTCCATGTAGTTCTGGACCTGCTCGGACTTCAGCGGGTTGCCGTTGGTCTTGGTCTCGACGAGCGCGGTCCAGAGCTTCCCGGCCCGCTCGGTACGGATGACCCCGTCGGGCCGCTTCGGGCTGTCGCCGTGGGGCAGCGAGACCTCGGTGAAGGTCTGCATCCGGCCCGCGGGCGCGCCGAAACCGGCGGTGAGGCGACGGCCGAACTCGGGCACCTCCGCCATCACCGAGAGCAGGACCGACGTCGCGCGTACCTCGCGCTCCCGGTCGCTCTTGTACGAGGGGACGGGAAAGAGCCGGGCGGGCTTCCAGGTGTCGTTCTCCGCCAGGGACTTCCTCGCGGCCTTGGGGAGCGTCACCTTCTTCTTGGCCGTCCGCGTGCCGCGGCGCCGGGCGGACCCGGCTGTCCCGTCGGAAGCGGGCGCCCGGCGGTCCTCACCGGCCTGCGCGGGCAGCCGTACCGCGTCGGTGGGCTGCGCGACGGTCGCGGCGGCGATGGCCCCGGCCCCGGCCCCGCCGACGGCGTCGGGGGAGGGCGCTCCCGTGGTCGCGGGAGGAGCGGCCGCGACCGGTTCCTCCCCGTGGGCTCCGGCGGCCCTCCCGTCTCCCCGTGCCTCCTCGGCCTCCCGCCCCGCCTCGGCCGCGTCCGCCCCTTCGGTCTCGTCGTCCTCGTCGACCGTGATGCCGAAGTCCGTGGCGAGCCCGGTCAGTCCGGTCTCGTACCCCTGGCCGACGGCCCGGAACTTCCACGCGTCGTTCCGCCGGTAGAGCTCGCCGAAGATGAAGGCCGTCTCGATCGTCGCGTCCGCGATGGAGAACCCCAGCAGCGCCTCGCCCGAACGGTCCGTGACCGTCATGCGCAGGTCGTCCAGGTCCCCGAAGCGCGCCCCGCCGTACTGGCTCGCCGCCACCACGATCCTGGTGACCTCCTCGGGGATCGCCGTGAGGTCCAGGCTGATCCGGTCCTCGCTGCCGTTCTCCGTGGGCACCTTGCCGAGCAGCTGGACGCTGCCGTCCTCGGCCGCGGGATGGTTGTAGAAGTAGAAGTCGTCGTCGCCGCGGACCTTGCCGCCGCCGTCGACCAGCAGGACCGAGACGTCCGCGTCCCCGTCCCCGTCCGCGCTGCTCCAGCTCAGACCGACGACGACCGCGCCGGTGTCCTCGCTGAGGGCCGCCAGCCCGATGTTGGCTCCCTTGGACATCTCGTGCATGCGTCCCCCCGGACCTCGCGCTGTGATGTACGCCCCATGGGAACCGTAGCGTCCGCAACGGGAGGTTGGGGATGCAATGTGAAAGTTGGACGAACGTGGTGGAACGAAGCCCCGAACGGACCGGGGGAGGTGCGCTCGGGGCATCGGGACCGAGGACGGATCAGTCCTGGCTCGGGCCCGATTCGTCGATGGGGCGGATGACCACGGGGTGGTCGGGGGAGCCCGGGGGGACGGGGCAGCGGGCGACGCGGGCGGCGATCTCGGTGACGCGGTCGAGGGTGGGGCAGTCGAGGACCCAGTAGCCGGCGAGGACCTCCTTGGTCTCCGCGTAGGGACCGTCGGTGACGACGGGGTCGCCGTGGGCGTCGACGGTGACGAAGCGGGCCGTGGCGGGGGCGGCGAGGCCCTGGGCGTCGAGCATCTCGCCGGTCGAGGCGAGCTCCTCGTTGATCGCGTTCATGTGGTCGTACATGGCTTGGAGCTGCGCCTTGTCCCAGGCGGGGCTTGCGGCGGAGCCGCGGCCCACCATGCCCTCGTAGTCGGCCTGCGACCCCTGGACCATCACCAGGTACTTCATGACGTCCTCCTCGTCGGTGTGCGTGCTTCCGCAGGAGAGTCGGAGCCGCCCCCGGGATTTCGACACCGCGCGGGCACGGGCCCGAAAAACGGGATAAATCACCCGACCGCCTCATGATGCGGGGGTGAACGCCTTCAGCTTCTCCGCCGCCTTCATCGCCTTCTTCTCCGTCGTCGGGCCGCCCAAGGTGCTCCTCGCCTTCGCCGGGCTCGCCCAGGTCCACCCCGCCCGCCAGCTGCAGAACATCGCCCTCATCTCCTCGGGCGCCGCCGTCGTCGTCGGCGTCGCCACCGGCATCTCGGCCCCCTGGCTCCTGGACCTCTTCCACATCAGCACGCCCGCGCTCCAGCTCGCCGGCGGCGCCATCTTCTTCGTCTACGCCGTCGGGCTCGTCCTGGGCCTCCACCTCGGCTCCGACGGCCCCCAGCAGGACGCCCCCGACCTGGTCAGCGGGGTGCGCGAGCTGCTCATGCCGTACGTGGTGAGTCCGCTGGCCATGACCGCCGTGCTCATCGAGGCCGCCGCGCGCGACTCCTTCAGCTGGCGCTCGACGGTCGTCGGGGCGTACGTCTGCGTCATCGCCCTCGACCTCGTCTGCGTCCTGGTCCTCTCCCACGTGCTGCGCCGCACCCACCACGCCACCATCGAGCTCCTCGGCCGCCTGCTCGGCCTGCTCCTCGCCGCCGTCGGCGTCGACCTCATCCTCGACGGGCTCTACGACCTCGGGGTCTCCGGCATCGCGGTCCGCCACTGATCGCGCCGGCAGCCGGGTGACGCCCCGCATCCGCACCCCGGGGCGGGTCCTTCGGTCCGCCCTCCCGATCGCCCTCGCCCCTCACGCGGCCCGGCATGGTTCAGGCGGCGGCCGAACCGAGGAAGCCGGTCACCGTCTTCACGAACTCGTCCTCCTTCTCGAACAGCACCACGTGCCCGGCGTCGATCTCCGCGTACGTGCTGCCCGCGATCGCCGCGTGCAGCTCCCGGCTGTTCTCCACCGGCACGGTGGCGTCCTGCGTGGCGCCCACGACCAGCGTCTCCGCCGTGATCATCGGCAGCAGCGCGCGGATGTCGACCCCCAGGTCGAGCGCCACGTGCCGCAGGGTGCCCGGCGTGGGCGGCATGTTCGGGATGAGCGCCTCGACGCCCTCGCGGCCGATCGCGTTGAGGAAGCCGCGGCTGAAGCCGGTCATCGTCACGCTCCGCCCGAACCCGGCCGGGTCGAACTCGCCGAGCCGCTGCCACAGCGTGAACAGGTTCCGCATGTACTCGTCGCCGTCCGTGTACGCCCAACCCGCCACCAGTACCAGCCGGTTGACCAGGTCGGGCCGGAGGGCGGCGACGGCCGCCGACACCGGCGCCCCCATCGAGAAGCCCAGCAGGTCGACCGCGCCGGTGCCCGCGTCCTCGATCACCGCGATGACCTGCGCCGCCAGCGTCTCGACAGTCAGCGGCCCGCCGTCGTCGACCGTCCGGTCGGCGCCGGACAGGTCCAGGGTGACGACCCGGCGGTCGGGGGTGAAACGGGGCGCGGTCTGACCCCAGTTGACGACCGCACCGCCCGAGCCGGTGCCGTGGACGAGGAGCAGGGCGGGGCCGGTGCCCACGCCTTCGATGTCGTAGTGGACGCGGGCGGTGCCGACGGTGACGGTGGCCATGATCGTTGCTCCCGGTGGAGGGGGTGAGTGGCTGACACCGAGGACTCTGCCGACCGCCGGAAGGGTGCGGGAGAGCCCTTCCGAGCCTGGGATCGCCAGTCCCTGGATGGGCCGTCGCGCCTCCGGCAGGATGATCCGCATGACGACGATCGACCGCCGCGAACTGGCCGACTTCCTGCGCCGCTCCCGCGAACGGGTCCGCCCGCAGGACGCGGGCCTTCCGGCCGGCCCCCGGCGCCGCACCCCCGGGCTCCGCCGCGAGGAGGTCGCCCAGCTCGCCGGCATGTCCGCCGACTACTACATCCGCCTGGAGCAGGCCCGCGGCCCGCAGCCGTCCCCGCAGATGCTCGCCGCCCTCGCCCGCGCCCTGCGCCTCGACACCGACGGCCGCGACCACCTCCACCTGCTCGCCGGCCACCGCCCGCCCGCCGGTCCCACCGTCGGCGACCACGTCTCGCCCGGCCTTCTGCACCTCCTCGACCAGCTTGGGTCGACCCCCGCTCAGGTCCTCAACGACCTCGGCGACCTCCTCGCCCAGAACGCCATGGCCCGCGCGCTCCTCGGCGGCGTCTGCACCGTCTCGGAACACGGCCGGAACGTCGTCTGGCGCTGGTTCGCCGACGACCGCGCCCGCGCCGCGTACCCGGCCGAGGAACACGCGTACTACAGCCGCCTCCACGTCGCCGACCTGCGCGCGGCCGTCGGCCGCCGCTCCCACGACCCGGCCTCCACCCGGCTCGTCGAACGGCTCCGCGCCGCGAGCGAGGAGTTCGCCGCGCTGTGGGCCGAGCACGAGGTCGCCGTCCGCCGCCACAGCCGGATGCGGGTCGTCCACCCGGTCATCGGCCCCGTCGACCTCGACTGCCAGGTCCTCCTCGCCCCCGAGGGCGACCAGCGCCTCGTCCTCCACACCCCGCCGCCCGGCACCGACGCGGGCGAACGCCTCGCCCTGCTGCGGGTGGTGGGCGCGGAGCAGTTCAGCGCCTCGTAGCGGGCGGAGGCGGGTGGAGGGCGTCCGGGGGAGCCGCCGGGACCGCCTCCGGCAGCGTTCGATGCGAGGCGACCCCGTACCCCGGGCCCGCGGCTGCCTCTCCCGCCCGGCCGCGGACAGTCCCCCGCCCGCCCCGGGGCTCGGGTCGCGGGCCTCCCGCCGCGCGTCCCGGCGGCGCCCCGCACGTGGCCGGTCCGCCGCTCAGCCGGCCGCCCGCTCCGTCAACGGCCGCCTGCGCAGGGTGGGTTCGGTCAGGACCGGCGAGCGCCAGGCCCCGTCGGGGTGGTAGAGGTTCGTCCCGGGCGGGACGATCGCGTCGATCCGGTCGAGGACGTCGTCGGTGAGGACCACCGTCGAGCCCTTCAGCAGGCCCTCCAGCTGCTCCATCGTCCGCGGCCCGATGATCACGGAGGTGACCGCGGGGTGCGCGGCCGCGAAGGCGAGCGCCAACTCGGGCAGGCTGCAGCCGATCTCCTCCGCGAGGACGACGAACTCCTCGACGGCGTCGAGCTTGGCGGCGTTGACGGGCAGCGTGGGGTCGAAGCGGTGCGGGGTGAGCGCCGGCCGCCCGCTGGTGAGGTCGATGGGGGCGCCCTTCCGGTACCGCCCGGTGAGGAAGCCGGACGCGAGCGGGCTCCAGGTCAGCACGCCCATCCCGTACCGCTGGGCCACCGGCAGCACGGACGCCTCGATCCCCCGCGCGAGCAGCGAGTACGGCGGCTGCTCGGTACGGAAGCGGCGCAGGCCGCGCCGTTCCGCGACGGCGTGGGCCTCGACGATCTCCTCGGCCGGGAAGGTGGAGCAGCCGAACGCCCGGATCTTCCCCTGGGAGACGAGGTCGCCGAGGACGTCGAGCGTCTCCTCGACCTCCGTCCGGTGGTCGGGCCGGTGCACCTGGTAGAGGTCGATCCAGTCGGTGCCGAGCCGCTTGAGGCTGTTCTCGACCGCGAGGGTGATCCAACGGCGTGACGAACCGCCCCTGTTGGGCCCATCGCCGCCCATCGGGAAGTACACCTTGGTCGCGAGGACGGTCTCCTCGCGACGCCGCGGATCGCGCAGCGCCTTGCCGACGATCTCCTCGGACTCGCCGGCCGAGTACATGTCGGCCGTGTCGACGAAGTTGATGCCCTGGTCCAGGGCGGCATGGATGATCCGTACGGATTCCTGGTGGTCCGGGTTGCCGACGGCACCGAACATCATGGTGCCGAGGCAGTACGTGCTGACGTCGATCCCGGTCCCGCCGAGTACTCGATAGCGCATGCGCGCACTCTAGGAAGTGGAGTGCACTCCAGGGCAAGGGGTGTCGGCGGCGGGCGTCCGGCCGCCGGCCCGGAGGGGGATCAGCGGCGGGTATCGAAGCCGACGATCAGCCGGTGCAGCGCCTCGGGGCGTTCGAGGTGCAGGTCGTGCCCGGTGCCGGGGAGGCTCGCACCGCGCAGCCCGGGCAGGAGCCGGGCCATCTCCGCGTACTCCTCGCCGGCGATGATCCCGCCCTGGCCACCCTCCCCGCCGTGGCCGAGGACCGCGAGGACGGGGCAGGCGACGGCGGCCCACTCGTCCCAGAAGGCGCGGGAGGAGAGCTCTTCGAGGGACCGGACCATCACGTCGGGGTCGAAGCGCGGCCGCAGCCCTCCGTCGCGCTCGTCGAGCCCGTCCGCCCAGCCCTCCCCGACGGCCCGCTTGCCGCCCCCGAGGTACGCGACGGCCGCCTCGCGGGTGGGGAACGGCACGGGCCACCCCCGCAGCCACTCCCCGATGGCCCCCGGCAGCTCCGGCCCGGCGCCGCCGGGGCCCGCCTCGACCAGGACGAGGGCGCGCACCAGTCCGGGATGGGCGGCCGCGGTGAGGAGCGCGGTGTGCCCGCCGAGCGACTGTCCGACCAACAGAGGCCGTACGAGACCGATTTCGCGCACGACGGCCACGACGTCGGCGACGTACGCGGCCCGCGAGGCGTCCTCCGGCAGACGCTCGCTCGCCCCGTGTCCCCGCTGGTCGAGCGCGACGACCCGGTGCCCCGCGTCGCACAGCAGCCGCGCCGTGGCGTCCCACTCCCCGGCATGCCCGGCGAGCCCGTGCAGAAGGAGGACATCGGGCCCGTCGCCGCCCCAGTCACGGCAGGAGAGCCGGACCCCGTCGCGCGTCACGGACCGTTCCGACCACGAGGAAGACGTCATCCCGCCATCCTGCCCCAGGGCCCGCCCTTCGGATCAAGCCGCGATGACAGGGCCGACCGAGCTGACCGTGCTGGTCCTGCCGGACGGGCTGGTCGTGCTGACCGGGCTGGTCGTGCTGACCGGGCTGGTCGTGCTGACCGGGCTGGTCGTGCTGACCGGGTTCACGGGGCTTCGTCGGCCTCACGGGGGTTCGTCGGCCTCACGGGGTCCACCGCTCTCACGGGCCCGCGCGGTCACATCCGGCCGACGCACCAGGGGTGATCACCGGTCGAGCGGCACCCCCACCGCGGTCCTCCCCCTCGTCCTCGCCCTCACCACCCACGTCGCCCACCGCACCGACCACACGCCGGCCGCGTGACCCGGCCTACTTCCCCCCGGCCAGCGTGTGGGCCACCAGCGCGTTCGCGTGCCCGTGACCCAGCCCGTGCTCCGACTTCAGCCACGCCACCAGCTCCATGTGCTTCGTCAGCGGCGACGAACGGATCAGCTCCTGCCACTCGCCCACCGGCCGCCCGTACTTCTTCTCGATCGACGGGAAGTAGCTGGCCGGACCCTTGACGACGTTCTCGGACACGGTCTTCTCCTCTGCACGATGGACACCTACGTCCTTGAGACCCCCACCCGGCCCGGAACTCATCGGTCCCCGGGTCCTCAATCCCGCCGAATGTGCTCCGGATCCACGTGCCGCCGCACCATCGGCACCGACGCCAGCGCCGCCGCCGCCATCACCCCCACCACGCACGCCCCCAGCACCGGCAACCCCTCCCAGTCCCAGTGCACCGCCCCACCCCCGGTGATCAGGTAACTCGACTCCGCCAGCCACCCCGCCACCACCGCCGCCCCCAGCCCCACCCCGAGCGGCACCACCACCTGCACCACCTGCACCCACCTCAACGTCCCCGCCCTCGCCCCCAGCAGCACCAACGCCGCCACCTGCCCCCGCCGCTCCATCGCCCTGTCCGCCACCGACACCACGAACGCCGCCACCCCGATCACCAGCCCCAACACCATCCCCACCACCAACAAACTCCGAATCACCCTCAACTGCGCCAGCGAATCCACCACGATCCCCACCGGATCCACCTCCACCGTCGGCGCCACCGCCCCAATCCCATCCAGCACGGCCCGCACGGTCCCCTCATCCGCCCCACTCACCAACGTGAGCGTCCCGTCGGCATCCGCCAGCCCCGAGGGCAGCAGGGAGGGAGGCACGAGCAGCGCGCCCGAGCTGACGACGGACACGTCCCACGGCCGTACGTCGATCCACTCCGCGGGCACGGTCACCACGGCCTTCCCGCCGTCCTTCAACGCGAAGGGGTATCGCTCCCCGGGCTTCGGGTCGTACTCCGACGGCGTGCGCTCATCTCGCAGCCGCATGATCCTGCCGTCGACGCATCCCGTCGCTCGCTCCGTCACCGCCGCAAGCTGCGCGCACGTGGCGACCACCAGATCGGCGTGCGAGAAATCAGGCTCGTCCATCCGGCGCCACGAGCTGTAGGAGACCACCTGGTGCTCCACCCCGCGCACCTGTCCCAGCGCCCGGCGTTGCGCGGGTCGCAGCTCGTCCAGACCGATGGCGTACTCCTGCAGGGGCGCCGTCCGACGACTGACCTGATCCAGCTCGACCAGAACCCCCTGCGCCAGCGAGGCACCGAACACCAGCAGAACGAGCCCGGTGACCACGCGCAGCGACGATCCCGGATCCACCTCCGTCCGCCGCATCGCCAGCGTCAACGCCAACGCCCTGGCACTCCCAGCCACGCGCCTCGCCAACCACGCGGTGATGGGCGCCAGACCCAGCACCAGCCCGGCCCCGGTCAACACCACGGACGCGGGCACCAGAAGAGAATTCGACGAGCCCCCCGACGGGTCCCGACCCATGACGCTCAGCACGCAGTAGCCGCCGATCACACCCAGCCCGGGAACCAGGAGAAGCATCCCGAACTTGCGCGGCGGCCTTCGCTCCCCGGTCCGCCTCACCGCAATGGGCGACCGCGCCGCCCGACGCGCGCTGAAAAGCC
Source organism: Streptomyces sp. NPDC104202 (assembly GCF_055584185.1). NCBI lineage: Bacteria > Bacillati > Actinomycetota > Actinomycetes > Kitasatosporales > Streptomycetaceae > Streptomyces > Streptomyces sp. NPDC104202. The sequence continues at coordinate 54,966 of NZ_JBVJMN010000014.1, forward strand.
CCACGACCCAGGCGAGCGCGGGGCACCCGACAAGGCAGACGGCCAGCGTGGACCCTTCGGGCCAGGCGTCCTTGGGGTACCAGCGCAGTCCTGGCAGGCCCGCCCGTGCCAGCACCTCATTGAAGCCGAGATACCCCACGATTCCGAGCCAGGAACCGGCGAATGCGGCCATGAGGCTTTCACACGCGTTGACTCGCATGGTGTCTTTGGCGCTGAGCCCTACGAGTCGTAGGGCCGCTAGGCGACGAGCTCGGGATTCACTGGACAGCCGGGCGCATACGGACAGGAAAATGACGAGCGGAAGGAGAACGATGCATCCGAGGGTGAACCGAAGGATGTCGACCGTCGACGGCTCGATGATTTTCTGCTTCGAGTATTTGCTGCCGAAGTGGCCCAGAGGTAGGGCGTTGGGGAGTTCTTCTGGCGTGGTGCCGATGTAGGCATAAAGATCGTCCTGGCCCCCCAGTCCTCCAGCCCCGATGATGCCGGTTACGCGACCAGGCACTAGGCCAGAAACACCTGGCTGTGCCGCCATGAGCTCGCGCAGCCTTGGCGAGATGACCGCCTCGCCGGCTTCCGGCAGCCGAGAGACACCTGGGGGAAGTGGGCCCGGTCCAGGCGTTGTGCGCGCCAGAAGCACCCGCCGGAGCGGCTGTGCCCCGTATGGATCGTCGCGTTCCACGTACACGAAGCTGCTTGCAGGGCTGCCAAGTCTGGGCTCGCGGGCCGCGGTCCGGGCGTCGTGGGCCGAGAGAATTGAGGGAATGGAGAGTGCGGCTGCTAGGCAGGCGACTCCCAGCGCGGAACCGACAGCCATCAGGAGAAATCGGATGCGTCCTCTGCGTTCGCTTCCCCACAGTAGGTGCACGCCGAGAAGGAAGTTGCTCACACGCGTACCTGTTGCGTCAGGACCCCGTCAGACATTCGATATTGTTTATCGGCCTTCGCCGCGACATCTTCGGCGTGAGTGACAATGACCACTGCCGTCTTCTGCTGACGTGCGAGGTAGAGGAACTCGTTGAGTACGTTCTTGGCGTTGGCGCTGTCGAGAGCCCCGGTCGGTTCGTCAGCGAAAACGACATCAGGCCTATGCACTAGCGCTCGCGCAACCGCGACGCGTTGACTTTGACCGCCTGACAGTTTTGACGTGCGACGCCGCAGCAAGTCACCTAACCCGAGTCGCTCCAGAACCTGCGCTGCGATGGCATGGGCGTGGTCTTTGCTAATTCCTGCCAGTCGCAGCGGCAGTGCGGCGTTCTCTTGCACGGTCAGCTCCGGGAGGAGCTCACCGTACTGGAAGACGAACCCAAGGCGTTCGCGGCGGAGGGCACTCAACTCGCCGTCGGGGAGCGAACCGAGATCGATGTCATCGAAGATCACTCGACCGCTCGTCGGTGGCAGGACCCCTGCAAGGCAATACAGCAGGGATGATTTGCCGGAACCACTGCTGCCCATGATGGCGGCGACCTCACCGCGCTCAAGAACGAAGTCAGCGTTGCGGACCGCGTGGTACGTGCCGTAGTAGAGATCCACGCCCTCGGCGCGGAGGATGCTGTCCATCACTTGGCGAGCTCCATAGAAAGGGGAGCCGCCCCCCGGCGGCTCCCGTAACCATCGATTACCTACGTGAGAACTTCTGCAGCTTTGCGCAGTTGTCCGGGCGCAGCGCCCCGCGGTCCCGGCAGAGCTGAACCTCGATGTCGCGGGTGATCAGAAGTGCCGGGTCCTTGAGGACCCGGTCGATCTTGACGGTCTTCTTCTGAACGCCCTTGATGCGGCTCTTCGGATAGGCCGCGATGTTGATCTCGAGGTAGACGTTGTGGCCGTCATCGGCGGTCACGTCCGTCAGGTTGCCCTGCACGTGGAGCCCGCTGGGCTGCTGGCTCTGTGGCTGCCACCTGTACTTGCCGACGAAGCTGGCGCCTGGCGTCTCCATCTTCCAGACGTGCCACGAGTCCGCCATCGCCACCCCCATCCCTCCGAAGAACAGCCCCGCGGCCAGTGCCGCCGTAGCCAACTTCCGCATGGATAACCCCTGTTTGGTCGAGCCGACTGGTCATCACAGAAAGTAGCGGGCGGGAGGCGGGGGGATGCGCGCAGTAACGTCCCTCCCTTTGAGGACCGCTCGAACCGGTGAATGGGGGGTGGGGGAGGGGGCGTACAACCTTCGTGGGGGTGTGGGGGTCAGGAGGGGTATGACAACTCTGGGTTTTTCGAGGCGGGTTCGGGCGGCAGTGGTGCCGGCGGTGGCGGTGTCCGTGGTGTGGGGGGTGGCGGCGGCGGGGCCGGCCGTGGCGGTGAGTGATCAGTTGTGGGTGTACTCGAATCCGTATGAGCTGGTGGTGCCGGGCGGGGCGGAGGGAGGCGCGGCGGGGCCGGAGAGGTCCGTGGCGCTGAAGGTGTCGCACGACAACCAGGAGAACGAGGTCGGCGCGGGGCGGATCCGGGTGGACGCGAGTGGGCTGGCGGCGTTCGCGAGGGTGTCGTGGCCGGCGAACTGCGCGGTGGAGACGGTGGAGTCGGCGGTGTGCGACGTTCCGGCGTTCGTCGGGACGGAGCCGGTGACGGCGGCGGTGCTGGGGGTGCGGGCCCTGGAGGGGGCGCAGGCCGGGGCGGAGGGGCTGCTGCGGTACACGGCGAGCGCCGGGGGGATGGAGTCGTACCCGGGGGAGACGCGGGTCGTGCTCGGTGACGGGCCGGACCTGGCGCTGAGCGAGTCGCCGCGGAAGGACGGTGTGGCGCCGGGGAGCAGGATCACGGTGCCGGCGACGCTGGCGAACAACGGGAACCGGACGGCGCAGGGCGCCCTGATGCGGCTGTTCGCGTCGCGCGGGCTCGGTTTCGTGGAGCGGCCGGCGAACTGCGAGTACCTGGACACGGAGGTCGGGACCGAGGCGCTGTGCGTGCTGGACGAGCCGATCGCGCCGGGGGATTCGTTCGCGCTGGCCAACCCGTTGAAGGTGCGGAAGAACGCGCTGTACGACCGGTACGACTACTCGGTCGAGCCGTACTCGGCGGAGGCGCTGGGGGCGGCCCGGGCCGGGCGGACGTTCACGCCGGGGACGGGTGCCGAGCTGCACCTGGTGCCCGCGCCGGCGCTCCGGACGGCCACGGCCGCGGGGACCGCGAAGACCGCCGCCCGGACGGCGGCCGAGGCGCCCGTGCCGGATCTGGACCCGCAGGACAACTCCCGTTCCGTGATCGTCCACGCCGCCAACACCGCCGACCTGAGGCTGCGGGGCAGCCGGGTCGTGGGGGCGGTCGGGGCGACCGTGCGGGCGGAGGTCACGGTGAAGAACCGCGGGCCGGCGTGGATCGCGTCGCTGGGTGCGGGCGAGCCGGCGGCGACGGTCGACGTGCGGGTGCCGGCCGGGACGACGGTCACCGGGAAGCCCGATGCGTGCGCGGCACTGAGTGAGAGCGGCGAGTGGCTGGAGCAGCAGCTGGGGGCGCCGCGCTACCGCTGCACGACGCCGATCTACCTGTACGAGAACGCGTCGCACACCTTCGGCTTCGACCTGCGGATCGACCGGGCCGGCACGTCCCGTTCCGTGGTGGCGCTGGACAACGACCAGTACGAGCCGCCGGTCCGGTCCTTCGACCCGGACCTGACCAACAACACGGCCGCGATCGTCGTCATCGGCTGACGCGGGGACGGGCCCGGGCCCGTTCGCCCGCGGGACGCGGCGGCGTCCGCGCACACCGGACCCCGAGGGGCCCCACCGCACGAGGTGGGGCCCCTCGGGGTCCGCGCGCGTTCACCAGGTGGCGGGGTCGCCGCCGAGGGCGCCGGCGAGGAGGGTGCGGAGGTGGTCGGCCTCGGGGAGGAGGGCGGCTTCGATGGCTGCGTCGTCGTGGCCGGCGAGGGTGAGTTCCTGGATGCGGCGGAAGAGGAGCCGGTCGGCGGCGGCGATCAGGGCGGCGGCGGCGCGGGGGGCCAGGGAGGGCGCGGGGTCGTCGCCGTCCGAGGGGGGCAGGGCCGCCGCGAGGGCCTGCGCGAGCGCCTCCTCGCGCTGGTCGTGGAGTTCGCGGAGTCGGGCGGTGAGGGTGGGGCTGTCGGTGACCATGCGGGCGAACGCGGGTCCGGTGAAGCCGACGACGGGGTCGTGGGCGAGGAGGGCGGCGCGGAAGGTGCGGGCGAGGGCGGTGAGCGGGGCCTCGTCGGGGCCGCGGTCGGCGACGGCCCGGCCGAGGCCCTGGGTGAAGACGTCGTAGTGGTCGAGGGCCAGGTCTTCCTTGCGCGGGAAGTAGTTGGTGACCGTCTTCTTCGCCACGCGCGCCGCCGTGGCGATCTCCGCGATGGTGGTCCGCTCGAAGCCCTGGTCGATGAAGAGCCGGGTGGCGCAGTCGGAGATCAGCTGCCTGGTCTCCTGCTTCTTGGACTCGCGGAGTCCCATCTCGGTAGCCATGAGCAAATCTTACACCCGTGGTAAAAATAGTCTTGACCGAGTCAAGTGAACGGGTCTAAGTTTACGTCCGTCGCAAAAATCGCCCCAGGGTGCGACGGAGGGCCTGACCGTGGCCGCCCTGTCGTTCCCGCGCCCCAGGGAGTCCGTATAGAGAACGTCGCCCCGCCCGCAGCGCCCCAGGGCGCGCAGGGGCACCGGCCGGACCCGCAGCCCGGCCCGTCCCCGTCGTCGTCCGCCTCGTCCGTCCGTCCTCACTCGCCGGGAGTCGCCATGCACGTCACCACCTCCACGCTGTCCCTGACCGTCGCCGACGTGGACGCCTCCCGCGACTTCTTCCGTACGCACCTCGGCTACGAGGTCGCCATGGCCGCCGACGGCTTCGTCTCCCTGCGCCGCGACGACGCCGCCGCCGACATCGTGCTGCTCCGCGGCGGCAGCGAGGTCCTTCCGCCCGAGCAGCGCGACCGCCGGGCCTCGGGCCTGATCCTCGCCCTGACCGTCTCCGGCATCGAGGCCGAGGAGCGCCGCCTCGTCGAGGCCGGTGCCCCGGTCACCATGCCGCTCCGCGAAGAGCCGTGGGGCGAGCGTCTGTTGCAGCTCACCGACCCCAACGGCGTCGTCGTCCAGCTCGTCGAATGGGCCACGTCGACCGCCGCGACCGAGGAGGAGCCCGCCCTGCACGTGATCACGCCCACCGACGAGAACGTCACCGTCTCGCCCAACGCCCGCATGACCGGACTGGCGGCCCCCAGCCGGGGGAGCGCGGAACTCAGCACGTGGACCGTCGTGATGGAGCCCGGTCAGACCGGTCCCGAGCACGCCGTCAGCCGGGAGCAGGTGTGGACGGTGACCTCCGGGGTCCTGGAGGTCACGTACGGGACGGAGACCGAGAAGGTCGTGGCGGGCCGGACGTTCGTGCTCCCGCCGGACGGCGTCCGCCGGATCCACGCCCCGGAAGCGGCCGAGGCGCACGTGGCCATGCGTGCCGACGGCGTCGCCTCCGTCCCCGGCACGGAGGGCACCCGCGTCCTGCCCTGGGCGCGGTAGGAGGGTGGTCCGGGCAGAGGGGCGGGTCCGGGCGTACGCCCCTCAGCCCTTCTTGCGCAGGACGATGTACCGGTCCTGCTGGAGAAGGTCCATGTAGTGGAGCGAGCCGTCCTGTTGCATCGTGACCAGGCGGTAGATCGACTCGTCGGTGGTGCACGGGTCGTCGGGCGAGGAGCGGGTCACCCGCGACGCGTACGAGGCACGGCTCGGATCGGCGTCGGTGAGCGTCCAGGCGGCCTCGCACCAGGTGCCGGTCGCCGGCGTCTCGGTGCGTACCTTGCTCTTCTCCTCGCTCGACGCCGACTGGGCGATGGTGAGGGTGACCGTGGTCATCTCCCCGTCGACCCCCCGCCCCTTGCCGACCCACGTCCCCAGGTACTTCGCCGGGACGATGTCCGGCCCCGGGGTGTCGGTGGAGTCGGGTTCGGGGCTGTCCTCGCTCGGGTCCGGGCTGCCCGACAGCGGATCGTCGGGGGTCGAGGTCCCGGTCGGCGAGTCCGTCGGGGACTCCGTGGACAGGTCTGTGGGCGAGTCCGTGGAGGAGCCGTCGGACGGCGTGTTCTGCCCGGGGTCGGACGAGGTGTTCCGCCGGGCGTTGTCCCGCAGGTGGTCGATCAGCAGGTACCCGCCGCCCAGCAGCAGTACGCCGACCAGCGCGGCCGCCGGTACGCCGTACCTCCGCCGCCCGCCCGGACCCCGCTGGTACGGCGGGTGCCCAGGCACCGACGGCGGCTGTACCGGCGGGGCGGGAGTCACCGGAGCCGTCACGCCCGGCGGCCCGAACCCCGTCGCGACGGGCGGCCCGAAACCGGCGGGGCCCGGACCGGGCGAAGCCCCGGCCCGACTCTCGCCGCCTCCCTCTCCCTCTCCGGCTGCCTGATCGGGTGCCTGATCGACGGCGTCCCGCTCCCCGGACTCGTCCGTCGCCTCCAGATCCAGGAGCTGGACGGCGCTGCGGCCGACCGCCGCCGCGAGGGCGACGGGCAGCCAGTCGCCGCGTCCCAGCCGGGCGGCGGCGGAGCCGTCGTCGTCCAGGAGTTTCCGCAGGCGTTCGGGGGTGGGGCGGGCGGACGGGTCCTTGGCGAGGCACGCGTGGACGAGGGAGTGCAGGGGGGCGGGGAGTTCGGTGAGGTCGGGCTCCTCGTGCAGGACGCGGTAGAGGAGGACGGGGGCGCTCACCCCGGAGCCGAAGGGCATGGCGCCGGTGGCCGCGTACGAGAGGAGCGCGCCGAGTGAGAAGACGTCGCTGGCGGGTCCGGCGGGAAGGCCGTTCGCCTGCTCCGGCGACATGAAGCCCGGTGAGCCGAAGACCGCGCCGGACCGGGTGAGGACGGTGGTGGCGTCGAGGGCGCGGGCGATGCCGAAGTCGATCAGACGGGGTCCGTCGAGGGTCAGCAGGACGTTCGACGGTTTGACGTCACGGTGGACGAGGCCGAGGCCGTGCACATGGGAGAGCGCCTCGGCGAGGCCCACGCCGAGGGTGCGGACGGCCGGCTCGGGCAGGGGGCCGTGGTCCTGCACGGCGGTGGTGAGCGCGGGCCCGGCGACGTAGCCGGTGGCCACCCAGGGCCGGTCGCCCTCGGTGTCCGCGTCGAGGACGGGCGCCGTCCAGGCGCCGCCGACCCGGCGGGCGGCCGCCACCTCCTGGCGGAACCGGGCCCGGAACTCCGGGTCGGCCGTCAGGTCGCGGCGGACCACCTTGACGGCGACCGTCCGCCCGCCCGCGGTCCGGCCGAGGTAGACCTGGCCCATCCCGCCCGCCCCGAGCTGCCGCAGCAGCCGGTACTCGCCCACCTGCCGCGGATCGTCCGCTGCCAGCGGCTGCATCCCCACGCTCCCCCCGAGCCCGGCGCGCGTGCCCCCGTCCGCGCGTCCGGAGCAGACGCTATCGGCCCGCGACCGCCCGCGGGACGTGATCGCCGGGAACGAGGAGGGAGCGGAGTCGGGCCGACGAGGACGCGGAGAAGGACGGGCGATCTCGGCAGGCCCCGCCGCGTGGGGCGGGCTCACCGCGACGGGGCGGGCCCCGCCGCGAAGGGCAGGGCCCGCCGACGAGGTGCTTCCGCTCTCCTCCTCCGGCGTCCCTAGGCCGCGCCCTCGGCGTGTTCCACCAGGACGTCGGCGACGTCCGCCGCGAGCAGGAAGGGCAGGTGGCGGTTGACCTGGTCCTCGTGGTCGCGGTAGCGGGCGAACGGCAGGAGGGAGGCCAGCAGGGCCCACTGGTACTCGGCTTCGCCGAACGGCCAGTTCTTCTGCTCGCAGCCCTTGAGGATGGCGCGGAGCTTGGCGATGCACAGGAGCACGCGCCGGACGTCCGGGTCCGCGTCCTCGGGGATGGCCGGCTCCCACATGGTCGCACCGCGCAGGGAGCCGACGAACCAGGAGCGGACCTGGCTGAGTTGGTCGGGGCTCCAGGAGAACGTACGGGACCACAGGGCGGATTCGAGGCGGGCGAAGTCCTTGCAGATGTGGCCCTGGTGGGTGGTCTCGAAGTCGATGACGTAGAGGTCGGGGCGCCGGCCGTCCGGTCCGCTGGCCAGGACGTTCTCGCCGCGGAGGTCGCCGTGGCAGACGCAGGTCAGGTAGGAGGCGGTGGTGACGCCGTACTGGCGTTCGTACAAGAGCCGTTCGAAGAGGTCCTCGCTCCCGGGGTCCCGTCTGCCGATCTCCGCCATGTGGGCGACCAGCCACAGGGGGTTGGTGACGGACTTGTAGCCGGGGTCGGCGGCGAAGGGGCTGGAGCCGAGTGCGGAGTTGTCGAGGAGGTGCTCCAGCGGGCGGTGCTGCCAGGGGAGTCCGCCCTCGATGCCGAAGATCTCGGCGACCTCGGGGAGGCGGAAGTGCTCCAGCTCGGACTCGGCGTTCTTGCCGGGCGCGTAGCTGGTCAGTTCGAAGGCGACCGGGCGCAGGGCCGGGTACTCGCCGCGGAGGTCGCCGATGGTCCGCTGGGCCTGGCTCAGCCAGGGGCCGAGGGCGTCCATGAAGACTTCCTGGATGACGGGCTGGAGCGCGTCGGGGTCCGCGGTGCGCACCCGGTCCCGGAGGGTCTTGGGTTCGTCGCGGTGGCGGAAGACGTAGGAGGTGAAGATGCCCTGGAGCAGGCGGTTGGAGACCTGGACGGACGCGTCCTGGTCTCCCATGGAGAGGAAGCCGGTGGCCGCGGCGGAGCCGAGCTGGTTGAAGCGCAGCTCCTTGGGGGCGGTCGGGTCGGGGCCGCCCACGAGGAGGTGGATGCCGATGGCGTGCCGCAGCCAGCTGTAGACGTAATGGACGCGGTTCAGCTCGGGGTCGCGCAGTTCGCCGAGGGCCAGCAGGACCGCCGTCTCGGTGACGTCCAGGAGCTGTTCGCGCTTGGCCTCGTGGTAGCGGTAGGAGATCTGGATGAGCTGGAGGTAGCCGAGGACGTCGGCGAGGGTCTGGTAGCCGCTGGAGTGCCAGTGGCCTTCCACGGCGTAGTTCCAGAGGGCGCTGGCCAGCCAGTGCCGGCGCAGCACCCCGAGGTCGACGACGGTGTCGCCCTTGGCGTACGACAGCATCTCCGAGCGGCAGGCGCTGCGCGCGTCCTTGGCCCGCTGGTGCAGTGCCTGGGCGTCGTCGCCGGGCACGGAGACGAGGGCGAGGAGGGCGGGGAGCTCCTGCAGGTCCTCGTCGAGCACGGGGAGGAGCGACTCGGAGGAGACGGGGGCGTGCGTGGCGAACAGTTCGGTGATGCGGGTCCCCAGCTCCGCGACCAGCCGCCGGACGGTGTCGTCGTCGGGGGTCCCGGACCGCCAGTCGGCGAGGAGCGCGTCCCCGTCGCGCCGACGACGAGGATGACGTGGGCTTCGCGCCGCCCGATGCTTGCGGTGGACTGGCCCGCACGCGCCACGTGCTGCCCTGCTCACCTAGAGGCGCAGGGCGAGAATGAGCCGGACGGCGATCTCCCAGACCACTGGTCTCCCCCTCCAGGTGGTGTGTGCACGCCAATCTACCGACGACGTGTGTCGCCCACCGGCCGAACCCCCGGACTGCGGCCGGGTCCCCTTCCGGAAACGCCAGAGGGCCGGACCGCTTTCACGGTCCGGCCCTCTGGGCTGGCGGAGGATACGAGATTCGAACTCGTGAGGGGTTGCCCCCAACACGCTTTCCACATGTTCGTACGGGGGTCCGGCGGGGGCCGTGGGCGCCCTGACCTTCGGCGGAGCGTTCGGGGTGACCCCGCCCGGACGGGCCCGGACGGGCCCGGACGGGGGCGAATGAGACCAGAACTGAGACCGTGACGGTCACTTGCCGCCGTCAGGCCCGTACCACTGGAGGGCTTGCCCGGTGACGGCGGCGATGCACTCGAAGTCGCGGTCGCGGTGCAGGAGTGTGAGGCCCTGGAGTTCGGCGGTGGCAGCCACGATCAGGTCGACCGCCCCCGCGCTGCGGTGCTGACCGCGTTTGGTCAGGGCTTCCTGGACCTGCCATGCCCGGATGTATGCCCGATCGTCTACAGGGACCCATCCGAAGATGAGACGCAGGTTCTCGATTCCTTGCGCGCGGTCGTCGGCGGAGCGGGCGCTGTAGAAGAACTCGAGTTCGGTGATCGGGCAGGTCGCGATGAGGCCGGCCGCCGCGGCCTGGTCCCATCCGTATTGCTCGGCGTCATCGCGCAAGAACCGGGCGAGGGCGCTGGTGTCGATGAGGAACTGGGCCGAGTTCACCGACGGTAGTTTCTCTTGTCTTCGAAGAGCTCGAGGTCGAAGGCGCCCTCGCCTGCCGCGGCACGCAGGCGAGTGAGCGCGAGTGCTCTGCGCCGGTTCTCCAGCACCTCGCGCAAGGCGGTGTTGACGGTCTCCTTCTTGGTGCCCGTGCCGAGGGCTTTGGCGACCTCGGCCAGCAGGTCGTCGTCGAGGTCGATCACTGTGCGACTCATCGGTGCACCTCGCTGTATATCAATGTGTGCACCTAGTATATCAATGTTGATGTACAGGGGTGGAAGCCCAGGGCGCGTACACAGTGACGCTCCCATCGGTCACCACCCACTCGCTCCGCGCCTCAGGTATGCCCTGTCGGCATGACGCTGTGGATGCGGGACAGAGTGAAGACTCGTTCGGCTTCACGCAGGTGGCACCAGGCTTCGAGGTAGGGCGGGTCGAGTTCGAGGCGGCTGAGGGTGCGGATGGTGTGGCTTCCTGAGGCAGCGACGTATTCGACCGTGATGGCGGCCCCGGTGTCGATGGCGTGACCGAGCTGGCGGACGTCGGTGTACGTCAGCTGCTTCGCATACCCGGCGACGATCTCCTCGGTGTCCGTCCCGAAGGGGCCACCGTCGCCGAAGGGATCGGGGTCCGGGAGGATTGGCGGGGCCGCCAACAGCCGGGCAGCCACAGCGCGTGAGTCGATGCCCCCCGACACCTCCGCCGCCTTGTGCGTCGCGAGCCGTCCGCCGGTCTTCGCGGACGGCTTCCGTGGGGTCGGAACAGCGGCGGCCCGCCGGGGCGGGACCCTCTCGATGCGTACGGTCCCGTCCGGGGCCTCGGCGACGGGGGCATAACCCTGGTCCCGGAGCGCGGCAAGGGTCTGGTCGGGTGTGCCGGCGCTGACGAGCACCGTCGGGGCGAGCTGCCGCAGCCCGAGTGAGGCGAGCCCCCGGTGGGCGGCGAGTTCGGCCAGGAGGGACGGCTCGTCGCCGTGGATGACACAGGCGGTGGGGGCGACGCGTATACGGCCGTGACGGCGTGCGGCATCGGCGATGAGGTAGGACAGGGGCTGTGGCAGGGGCCCCTCGGCGATGGCGGTCAGCTCGGCGGAGACCTCGTCTGGAGCGAGGCCGGCGTCCAAGGCCCGTCGGATGCTGCCGGCGCTGAACCGCCATACCGAGGCCATCCCGCTGGTCTCCCGGTCCGCGGTCGCGTCCAGGAGCTCGGTGAGGCTCGCCGCGGGCGTGCCGCTGACGACGGCCGTGAGGTCGCTGCCGAGCCGGGCTGTGCCGGTGGCCTTCGGCAGCAGTCGTCGGCACTCGGTGGCCAGTACCTCGGCGTTGCCGGCCAGCAGAGCCGCCCCGAGTGGGGAGAGAGCGCCCCGGGCGATGACACCCAGCAGCTCGGCCTCGCGGACCGCGGTGGCGAAGGGCGTCTCGTCCTGGAATGCCAGGTGGGCGAGCGGACGGTGCCAGGCCACGAGCGGGCCCAGATCCGTGGCGACTCGCACGCCCAGCCCCTCCGGGAGCCGTGCCGCAGCGGCGAGGAGTCCCCTGCGAGCCTGCAGGCAGCCATCGCAGGGAGGTGCTCCGGCCAGGGCGGGGAGCGCCTTGTTCTCCTCGTCGCGGGCCTGGGACGGGGTGAGCGCCAGGTTCCACCATGCCTGGAGCAGCACAGCGAACTGCGCCGCGGGTTCCTGCGCCGCCCACGCGTCGTACTTCTGGGCGGGCGCGACGCGATGGCCGTCTCTGGCCACGAGGCCGACCGAGTACGCGGCCTCCAGGACGATGCGCACCGCGACGTCATCGGCCTGTGCGGCCTTGCCGATCCGACCCAGTTCACGTGCGCCGATCCCACCGGATTTCAGCCGGGCAGGTGGAGCCGACGAGCAGACCGACAGGACCGAGGCGGCGTGGGCCGCGAAGCCCGTAGCCGCAGCCGCTGCCTCCCGTTCCACCTCCGCCGCGGCGACGGACGCCATCTCTGCGGCAGGCGGTACAGGATCGAACGGGGCATGCCAGTCGGGGCCGCGGAGTGCGAGTGCCACTTCGGCGGGCATGCGGGCCGGCCCGTATCCGTGACGGTTCCGAATCAGCAAGCCCCGGTCGAGGGCCCATCGCTCGCCGGGCCGGGAATCGGGCTCGGGAGCCCCGAACACGATGAACTCCGTGTGCCGCAGTGTGGACCTCGCTCGGTGTTCGAGCAGCTCGCGGGCAGAGGGGGGAGCCTTCGCGACCATGGAGGCGATGCGTTCCGGATCGCCATGGTGGTGCAGGACGGCGGCCGTGCGCTGCTGCCTGGTGCCGGGCGGCTTGATGCCCAGCGCGACGAGCATGCCGCGCAGCTCCTCGGAGGTCACGCCCTTCAGGAGCTCCTCCAGCGGAGCGTCAAGACCCAAGGGCGCTTCCCAGGCTTGTCGCAATGGCGCGGCCATGCGGAGCCTTCCGTTGCCATCGGGCCAGACCAGCGCGCGATCGGCCAGAGCCTCCAGCACGGCGTCGAGTTCCCGAACGGCGGTGGGCGTAGTCGCTCCCAGCGCCTTCGCCAAAGTGCCGCACGCCATGGGCGTCCCCAAGGCGGCCAGGGCCTCGGCCGCCTGGAGGCACGGCAGCGGGAGCTGCGGCAGGGCGAGCACCACCGAGCCCGGTCGCAGAAGGCGTTCGGCCAGTTCGTCCAGCGAGCGCGGCTCAGGGGGGACCGAGGCGTCCTTCCGCAGGGCGAGCGCACGCCCCAGCCGCGGGGCGTCGAGACCGGCAAGCCAGGCCGTCAGCGTGGACCGGGACGTCACAGGAACACCTCGCGAGGTCGAGATCGTACGAGTGGACCAGATGTGGCCCGTGCGCAGATCAAGGATGGTGCATCCCACGGCCGCTGCAGGTGGCGCACGTGAGGGTTCACCCCTGAAAGCGAGCTGTTTGACCGGGCAGGGGCGCGATGGTTCTGGCGCACCGACTGAGATATCCCGAATGTCGGATATAAACGAGACCGCAAATGAGACCAGGGCATGCCGAAGAGCCGGACCGCGATCAGCGGTCCGGCTCTTCGTTTCGCCTGTTCAGGCGGCTGCGGAGGATACGAGATTCGAACTCGTGAGGGGTTGCCCCCAACACGCTTTCCAAGCGTGCGCCCTAGGCCACTAGGCGAATCCTCCGCGGCAAACAATACAAGACGTTGAGGGGTGCTCGCGAACGTGATCGGTTCGAAGTTCCTCGGGGTGGGATCGGGGAGGGGTGCGGGCGGAGTCCGGCCGGGATCGGGGGGACGGAGGGGGCCGGGGATCGGGTACGCTGAGCGAAGCCCCTCACGCGGTGCTATCTGACTGAACTCCCCCAGGGCCGGAAGGCAGCAAGGGTAGGTCGGCTCTGGCAGGTGCGTGGGGGGCGCTTGCGTTCCGGGGCCGGGTCCCGGGCGGGGGCGAGTCTCCTGGGCCGCTTCCCGGGCGGAGGCGGGACCGCGGGCCGCTGTCCGGACGGGGACGGGGCTCCGAGAGCGCCGCCCGGTCGTGGGCAGGGCTTCGAGACGGCCGCCCGATCAAGGCGGGGCTGCGGGCCGCTGTCCGGTCAGGGGCGGGTGGCGGGCCCTCGCGGTGGCGGTTTTTCCCGGGTTGTCGGCGGGCGCCTATAACCTCGTACATGTGTCGTCTCTCGCGCTCTACCGCCGCTATCGCCCCGAGTCCTTCGCCGAGGTCATCGGGCAGGAGCATGTCACCGACCCGTTGATGCAGGCCCTGCGGAACAACCGGGTCAATCATGCGTACCTGTTCAGCGGTCCGCGCGGCTGCGGGAAGACGACCAGCGCGCGGATCCTGGCGCGCTGCCTGAACTGCGAGCAGGGGCCGACGCCGACGCCGTGCGGGGAGTGCCAGTCGTGCCGGGACCTGGCGCGGAACGGGCCGGGGTCGATCGACGTGATCGAGATCGACGCGGCGTCGCACGGTGGTGTGGACGACGCGCGTGACCTGCGGGAGAAGGCGTTCTTCGGGCCGGCGTCGAGCCGGTACAAGATCTACATCATCGACGAGGCCCACATGGTCACGTCGGCGGGCTTCAACGCGCTCCTGAAGGTGGTGGAGGAGCCGCCGGAGCACCTCAAGTTCATCTTCGCGACGACGGAGCCCGAGAAGGTCATCGGGACGATCCGGTCGCGGACCCACCACTACCCCTTCCGGCTGGTGCCGCCCGGCACCCTGCGGGAGTACCTGGGCGAGGTCTGCGGGCGCGAGGGCATCCCCGTCGCGGAGGGCGTGCTGCCCCTGGTCGTGCGGGCCGGTGCCGGGTCGGTGCGTGACTCGATGTCGGTGATGGACCAGCTGCTCGCCGGCGCCACCGACGACGGTGTGACGTACGCCATGGCCACGTCGCTGCTCGGGTACACGGACGGATCGCTGCTCGACTCGGTCGTCGACTCGTTCGCGTCCGGGGACGGGGCGGCCGCGTTCGAGGTCGTCGACCGGGTCATCGAGGGCGGCAACGACCCCCGGCGGTTCGTCGCGGACCTCCTGGAGCGGCTGCGCGACCTGGTGATCCTGGCCGCGGTGCCGGACGCCGCCGAGAAGGGGCTCATCGACGCCCCGGTCGACGTGATCGAGCGGATGCAGGCCCAGGCGTCCGTGTTCGGCGCGGCCGAACTCAGCCGGGCGGCCGACCTGGTGAACACCGGGCTGACCGAGATGCGGGGCGCGACCTCGCCGCGGCTCCAGCTGGAACTGATCTGCGCGCGCGTGCTGCTGCCCGCCGCCTTCGACGACGAGCGCTCGCTCCAGGCCCGGCTGGACCGGCTGGAGCGCGGCGCCGCCGCCGCGCCCGCCCCCGTCTTCACGCAGGGTCCGCCGGCGCCCGCCCTGGGCTACGTGCCCGGGCCGGAGGCCCACACGCCGATGGCTCCGCCGCCGCCCGCCCCGGCGCCCGTCCAGGCGGCGCCCGCCCCCGCGCCCGTCCAGGCGCCGCAGCCCGTCGCCGAGCCGTCCGCCCCCGCCGCCCCGCGGCCCGGTGCGTGGCCGGGTGCCGCGGCGCCCGGCAGCGGTGCGCCGGGCGCGTGGCCCGGCGCGTCCGCTCCGGCGGCGCCGGCTCCTGCGGGCGCCTGGCCCGGTGCCTCGGCTCCGCAGGCCCCTGCCGCTCCCGCTCCCGCCCCCGCGCAGCCGTCGGCCCCGGCCCCGGCGGGGGGCGGCGGAGGGGACACGGCGCAGGTGCGGAACATGTGGCCGCAGATCCTCGACGCGGTGAAGAACCGGCGCCGGTTCACCTGGATCCTGCTCAGCCAGAACGCGCAGGTGGCGGGCTTCGACGGCACCACGCTCCAGCTCGGCTTCCTCAACGCCGGAGCCCGCGACAACTTCGCGAGCAGCGGCAGCGAGGAGGTCCTCAAGCAGGCCCTCGCCGAGCAGTTCCACGTGAACTGGAAGATCGAGGCGATCATCGACCCCTCGGGCGGTGCCGCGCCCCCGCCCGCCGCGACCGGCTTCGGCGGCTCGGGCGGGACCGGCGGCTTCGGCGGAGGCCGGCCCGCGGCGCCGGCGCCGTCCTTCTCGCAGGCGCCCGCGCCCGCTCCCGTGCAGCCGCAGCAGTCGGCGCCCGGTCCGGCGTTCCCGCAGGCGGCCCCGGCGCAGGCCCCCGCGCCCGCGTACAGCCCGCCGGCGCCGCAGCCCGTGGCGCCCGAGGACGACGTGCCGGAGGAGGACGACCCCGACCTCGTGGACTCCGCGCTGTCCGGGCACGACCTGATCGTGCGCGAGCTGGGGGCGACCGTTGTGGAGGAATACACGAACGAGTAGGGCCGTCTCGCTCGGTGGCCCGCACAAGGGGCATCCCGGCCCGCGGGCTACCCTGGCTGGCGTGAAGGTCCTCGTCATCGGCGGCGGCGCCCGCGAACACGCCCTGTGCCGCTCTCTCTCCCTCGATCCCGACGTCACCGCTCTGTACTGCGCGCCCGGCAACGCCGGAATCGCGGAGGTCGCCGAGCTGCACCCGGTCGACCAGCTGGACGGTGACGCCGTCGCGCGCCTCGCCGCCGAGCTCGGCGCCGAACTGGTCGTGGTCGGCCCGGAGGCCCCGCTCGTCGCGGGTGTCGCCGACGCCGTCCGCGCGGCCGGCGTCCCCGTCTTCGGCCCCTCCAAGGAAGCGGCGCTGCTGGAAGGCTCCAAGGCCTTCGCCAAGGACGTGATGGCGGGCGCGGGCGTGCCCACCGCCCGCAGCTACGTCTGCACCACCCCCGAGGAGATCGACGAGGCGCTCGACGCCTTCGGCGCTCCGTACGTGGTGAAGGACGACGGTCTCGCCGCCGGCAAGGGCGTCGTCGTCACCGCGGACGTCGAGCAGGCGCGGGCGCACGCGCTCGCCTGCGACCGGGTCGTCATCGAGGAGTACCTCGACGGCCCCGAGGTGTCCCTCTTCGCGATCACCGACGGCACCACCGTCCTCCCGCTGCAGCCCGCGCAGGACTTCAAGCGCGCGCTCGACGGCGACGAGGGCCCGAACACCGGTGGCATGGGCGCCTACTCGCCGCTGCCCTGGGCCGACCCCAAGCTGGTCGAGGAGGTCCTCGGGTCCGTCCTCCAGCCGACGGTCGACGAGCTGCGCCGCCGCGGCACGCCGTTCTCCGGTCTGCTGTACGCCGGTCTGGCGATCACGAGCCGCGGGGTCCGGGTCATCGAGTTCAACGCGCGCTTCGGCGACCCGGAGACCCAGGTGGTCCTGGCCCGCCTGAAGACCCCGCTGGCCGGCGTCCTGCTGAACTCCGCCAACGGCACCCTGGCCGACCAGGCGCCGCTGAACTGGGCCGACGACGCCGCGGTCACCGTGGTCGTCGCCTCCCACAACTACCCGGACACCCCGCGGACCGGCGACCCGATCGAGGGCCTGGACGAGATCGCGGCTCAGGACGCCCCGCACGCGTACGTGCTGCACGCCGGCACGAAGCGGGACGGCGACAAGGTCGTCAGCGCGGGCGGCCGCGTCCTGTCGGTCACCGCGACCGGTTCGGACCTGACCCAGGCCCGCGAGCGGGCGTACGCGGCGGTCGGCCGTATCCGTCTTGACGGCTCGCAGCACCGGACGGACATCGCCCGGAAGGCCGCCGAGGGCTGATCCCGCCCCGTTCTTCCCGAGGCCGTGCGGTGGCGACGTCGTGAACCGCACGGCCTCTTGAACGCCATCACCTTTACCCAAAGCCATTCCATCGAGTGACGGCTCAGCCATACGGATGACGCCCGCCGACGCCCCAACTATGGTGCGGCGAAGGCGTTCCGGCACTTGGCCCACCGGCATTGCGATGTCGGTGGCGGGTGCCACAGTGGGGGAGTGAGCAACACCGCCACAGGCAGTCCCGTCGAGGGCAGGAGGGGGTGATGTACGGCGTGTCCGGTACCGGTGCCGCTGTCGGCGAGGAGTGGGGTGCGCGCGCCGCGCGCTCCCGGGCCCTCGCCGTCCTCCGTGTCCGCGGCAGGGCACTCGGCCTCGCGGTGCTTCCCGCCGCCGTCGCCGTCGTGCTGTACGCGGGCGGGGTCACCGGCCACTTCACCGGCGCGGCCTGGGACACGGCCCGCTGGGTCGTGACGGTCCTCGCCCTCGTCGTCCTCGTCGCCGCCACGGCCGTCGCCCTCGTCGTCGGCCGGGCCCGCCCGGCCGCCACGCCGACGGTGGAGCTCGCCGAGACCGCCGCCCCCGACCTCTACCGGCTCGTCCGGGAGCTGGCCGACCGGCTCGACGTCCCCGCGCCGGCCGGGATAGCCCTGACGCCGGACTGCGACAGCTGGCTGGAGGACCGCACGCACCGGGCCCACCGGGCCCGCCGGACGGTCTCCGGCGACGGCGCCCCGGTCCTGGTCATAGGCTCCCCGTTCCTGTGGTGGATGCGCGTCGCCGAGCTGCGCGCCGTCCTCGCCCCGGTCGTCGCGGGCACGGGACCGGCCGCCCATCCCGACATAGCCGCGGCCCGCCGCTTCGTCCGCGGCCTCGACGCGGCCGTCGCCGTCCCCGAGGAGCCCGGGCTCGACCCGCTGCGCCGGCTCGGCGCCCACGGTGTGGGGCGGATCGCCCGCCTGCTGCTGCGCGCCTGTCGCGGGCACGCCGCCGAGATGGAGCGCGGGGTCGCCGCCGCGGGTTCGGAGCGCGCCCAGGCCGTGGACTACGGCGTGCGGATCGTCGCCCAGGAGCAGGTCGGCCTCGCCTACGCGGGCTGGGACCGGCTCCTGACCCGGGTCGCGCTGCCCGCCTGGCGGATGGGCCGCTGGCCCGCCAAGCTCGACGCGGGCGTCGTCTCCGCCCTGACCGAGCTCTCCCGCCGCGACCGGCTGGCCGACGGGTTCTCCTCCCGGCTCGGCGAGCGCCCCGCCTGCGACCTCCTGGAGGAGCCGGGCGCGGTCGACGAGGCCACCTCGCTGCTCGCCGCCCGCCTCTTCCACGGCGGCCCGGCGGAGCACGGCCCCGACTGGTCCCCGGTGGAGTGGAGCCAGTATCCGGAGGAGGTCGTCGACCGGAAGTGGCGGACCGACGCGGCCCGTCTGCACCAGGTCCTCGACGGCCTCGGCGTCGCCGCCTCCGCCGCGGGGACCGCCGCCGACCCTGCCGGTCCCACCCTGACCCGCGTGATCGACCACCTGACGACGACGCGGCCGGCGACGGGCGACGCCGCTGCGGAGACGGTTCCGGACTCCACCCGGCCGGCCCCCGGCACCGCGCGGACCGGCGCCCTCGGGACCCCCACGGCGACCGGCACCGCCCGGACGGACACCCACGCCCGCCCCGACGCCGACCTGCACACGGACGACGTCGACCCCCGGCAGGCCGCCGGCCACACCGCCGTCGACCACGCAGCCGCCGGCCACACCGCCGTCGACCACGCAGCCGTGAATCCCGCCCTCCGCGCTCACGCCGAGACCGAAGCCGAAACCGAAGCCGGAGCCGATCCCGACCTCGGTCCCGACCTCGGTCCCGACCTCGGTCCCGACCTCGGTCCCGACCTCGATCCCGACCTCGATCCCGACCTCCACCCCGACCTCGATCACGCGCACCTGGACGACGACGAGCCCGTGAATCCCGCGGCCGAGGAGCTCGCCGGGGCGCTCAGCGCGCTGCTCGCGCGGGAGGAGGCCGCGCGGGAGGCGCGGGTCGCCGCGGCGGAGAGCGCCCGGGCGGCGGAGAAGGGCCCGAAGGCGGCGCCCGCGGCGGTCAGCGGTCCCGACGGGCCCCTGCCGCTCTTCCCGCTCCAGCCGCCGCGGACCGGCCGCGATCTGCTCGCCGACCACGTGACGGCGATGGTCTGCTGCGCGGCGGTGGACACGGCGGAGGCGGTGCCGGGGCTCGACTGGCTCGACGGGCCGGCCCTGCTCGTCGGCGGCGAGCGGGCGGCGGACCTCGGGCCGAGGGTCCTGGCCCTGGTGGAGGACGGCGATCCGGAGCCGCTGAGCCTGTGGCTGGCCCGGACCGGGGTGCGCCCGGAGAAGCCGGTGCGCCTGGTCTGAGCCTCCGGCACGGAGGCCCGGCGGAGGCGTACGCGAAGCCGCGCGGCGACCCGTGCGGAGGCGTACGCGAAGGCCGCGCGGCGACCCGTGCGGAGGCTCGCAGGAAGGCCCGCGCGGCGAGCCGTGCGGAGGCTCGCCTTCCACTCTCGCCAATTCACGACGAACGGTGACGGAGTGCGTGCGTTATGTGATGTGCTGGAGACCGTCACTGACAAGGGCAAGAACCAGCGGCACCGACCAGCCGACAAGCCGACGAGCAGGCCAGCCGACCGGGGGAGTCGAGGGAGGGGCGCAGCATGGGGGCGGAGCAGATCAGACGGTGGGAGTCGGGTGCGCTGGCGCACGCCGTGAGCGATCCTTTCGGCCAGGGGCCCCTGCCCTGGCTGCGCGGGTCGGACAACTACTTCGACGACACCGGTCAGATGGTCCCCTGGTACGCGGACGAGATCCTGGCGCGGGGCGGCAGGGGCGGTCCGCGGACGGCCGACGACGTCCGCCGCCAGATCAAGGGGTTCGCGTCCGGCGGGGCCGTGGCGCCGGGGGAGTCGATCGATTTCCACGTGACGGTGGACCCCCCGCAGCAGTTCTCGGTCGACATCTATCGGATCGGGCACTACGGCGGCGACGGCGCGGCGAAGATCACGACCAGTCCGCGCCTCTCCGGGATCGTCCAGCCACCGCCGCTGACGGCCGACCGCACGGTCTCCTGCCACCACTGGTGGCAGTCGTGGCGGCTGCAGATCCCGTCGTACTGGTCGATCGGGGCGTACGTGGCCGTGCTGACGACGGCCGACGGCTACCGCTCGCACATCCCCTTCACGGTCCGCGACAACCACCCGGCGGACCTGCTGCTCGTCCTGCCGGACGTGACGTGGCAGGCGTACAACCTCTATCCGGAGGACGGCCACACCGGCGCCAGCCTCTACCACGCGTGGGACGAGGACGGCCGGCTGCTCGGCGAGGAGGACGCGGCCGTGACGGTCTCCTTCGACCGGCCGTACGCGGGTGCGGGTCTGCCCCTGCACGTGGGGCACGCCTACGACTTCATCCGCTGGGCGGAGCGGTACGGCTACGACCTGGCGTACGCGGAGACCCGCGACCTGCACGCCGGCCGGGTCGACCCGAGCCGCTACCGGGGCCTGGTCTTCCCGGGCCACGACGAGTACTGGTCGGCGCCGATGCGCAGGACCGCCGAACTCGCCCGCGACCAGGGCACCTCGCTGGTCTTCCTGTCGGCGAACACCATGTACTGGCAGGTGGAGCTCGGCCCGTCGCCGTCGGGGGTGCCGGACCGGCTGCTCACCTGCCGGAAGCGGCGCGGCCCCGGCCGGTCCGCGCTCTGGCGGGAGGTCGACCGGCCCGAGCAGCAGCTCCTCGGCATCCAGTACGCGGGCCGGGTGCCCGAACCGCATCCGCTGGTCGTGCGGAACGCGGACCACTGGCTGTGGGACGCGACCGGTGCCGGGGACGGCGACGAGCTGCCGGGCATGGTGGCGGGCGAGGCCGACCGGTACTTCCCGCGCACCGCGCTCCCGGAGCACCAGGGCCGCATCCTGCTGGCGCACTCGCCCTACCGGGACGGCGAGGGGGCGGTGCGCCATCAGGAGACCTCCCTCTACCGGGCTCCCTCGGGCGCCTGGGTCTTCGCCTCCGGCACGTTCGCCTGGTCGCCGGCGCTGGACCGCCCGGGCCATGTCGACGCGCGGGTCCAGCGCGCCACGGCCAACCTCCTGGACCGGATCTGCAAGAGGGACTGACCGGATCCGGCCGGTGGTGAGAAGGGCCTTCGGCGGGTCCCGGGAGCAGTCGGCCGGGCCCAGGCGCCGAGGGCCCGGCCAGGTGCGAGAGAATCGGAGCGCTCCTGGATCAACCTACGCGGAGGAACCGTGTCCGGATTCGTAGAAAAGCCCGAGCCCGTCCAGGTCCCGGGCCTCACCCATCTCCACACGGGCAAGGTGCGCGACCTGTACCGGAACGAGGCCGGTGACCTCGTGATGGTGGCGAGCGACCGCATGTCCGCGTACGACTGGGTCCTGCCGACCGAGATCCCCGACAAGGGCCGGGTCCTCACCCAGCTGTCCCTGTGGTGGTTCGACAAGCTCGCCGACCTGGTCCCGCACCACGTCCTCTCCACCGAGCTGCCGGCCGGTGCCCCCGCCGACTGGGCGGGCCGCACCCTGATCTGCAAGTCGCTGAACATGGTGCCGGTCGAGTGCGTCGCCCGCGGCTACCTGACCGGCTCCGGTCTCGTCGAGTACGAGGAGAGCCGCACGGTCTGCGGCCTCGCGCTGCCCGAGGGCCTGAGCGACGGGTCCGAGCTGCCCGCGCCGATCTTCACCCCGGCGACCAAGGCCGCCGTCGGCGACCACGACGAGAACGTGTCGTACGAGGAGGTCGCCCGCCAGGTCGGTGCCGAGACGGCCGCGGTGCTGCGCCGGACGACGCTCGACGTCTACGGCCGCGCCCGTGACATCGCGCGCGAGCGCGGCATCATCCTGGCCGACACGAAGTTCGAGTTCGGCTTCGAGAGCACCCCGGACGGCGACCGGCTCGTCATCGCCGACGAGGTGCTCACCCCGGACTCGTCGCGCTTCTGGCCGGCGGACCAGTGGCAGCCGGGCCGCGCCCAGCCCTCGTACGACAAGCAGTTCGTGCGGAACTGGCTGACGTCGCCGGCCTCCGGCTGGGACCGCAAGAGCGAGCAGCCCCCGCCGCCGCTCCCCCAGGAGATCGTGGACGCCACCCGCGCCAAGTACCTGGAGGCCTACGAGCTCCTCACCGGAAACCCCTGGTCCTAGGGGACCCGTTCCGAAGGGCCCCCGTCCGCCCGCATGCGGACGGGGGGCCCTCCGGAGCATTCCTGGGCACGAGAAAGCCCCCCGGTCATTCGACCGGGGGGCTTCTCCGTGGAGCGGACGACGAGATTCGAACTCGCGACCCTCACCTTGGCAAGGTGATGCTCTACCAACTGAGCCACGTCCGCATGCGCCGTAGCGCGCTGCTAACTATACCCAACGTCCCGGGTGCTCGTGACACACCTTTTGTGTGGGCCCCTTCACATGCGCCGGCCGGATCGAGGCGTGCTCGCGGGCCGATCTTCCGGCGATCTTCCGGGCGTACGACGAAGGCCCCGGTTCCTGAGAACCGGGGCCTTCGTTCTTCCTGAGCGGACGACGAGATTCGAACTCGCGACCCTCACCTTGGCAAGGTGATGCTCTACCAACTGAGCCACGTCCGCATTGCTGCCGCTCGGCTCTCACCGGGCGGTGCGAGCACCACTCTACCTGATCCACCGGAGTGGTCGGTCGAGCGATGCAGAGCGGGTGACAGGAATTGCACACTGCGCCTTCCCCCTGGAAGGGGGATGTTCTACTACTGAACTACACCCGCACGCTGCGTCGGACTCGGCTTTGCGGCCTTGCCCTTCGGCGTGATCCAGACTCTACCGGATCATCGGGGGTGCAATGCAAATCGCCTCGGGTCGAGGTCAGGGCCGGGGCCAGGGGGGAGCTCCGCGCCCCGGCACCTGAACCGTCGTTCAGCTCGCGGCGCGGAAGGCCTCGTAGACCCGCTTCGGGATCCGGCCGCGGGCCGGGACGTCCATCTTGTTGGACTGGGCCCAGGCGCGGACCGCCGCCGGGTCGGGGGCGAGGTCGGTGTGCGTGAAGCTCTGGGCCGCGGGGCCCCGGCCGGCCGCCAGTCGGGCCGGGAGCTTGCGCCCGGCCGCGAGGTAGGGGGCGAGGCTCTTGCGGAGTTTCTTTGCATTGGCAGCATTCAGGTCGATCTCGTACATCTTCCCGTCAAGGCCGAACGCGACCGTTTCAGCAGCTTCTCCGCCGTCGATGTCGTCGGAGAGAGTGACCACCACACGCTGAGCCACGGATATCGGTCCTTTCCTGCGGCCACCGAGGTCGCGAGGACGCTTGTGGCGCCTCTGACGTGCTGCGATGCCGACCGTACGGCTGTGCCGGGACAATGCTGCTTTCTTCTGGATTCCTTTGTACAGCGGCAGGTGTCGCATTGTGAAGCCCTGCCAATTGTTTCAGCGTGTCCCGGCACATTGCGGTCCGCAATATTTCACTGGAATTTTGCGCGGGGAGTGTCGGTCCGGCGTGCGGATCGTGTTCGTGTGGCGCACGTCGCACCGAACCGGCCTTTTGTAGGATCCTTCAGATCTCTACCCGCGTAGAATTTGGAGGCAGGTACGCTGAGGGAACCGCCCACGCAACACACCACCGGGAGTGCCAGTGGCACGCGTCGTAGTCGACGTCATGCTCAAGCCGGAGATCCTCGACCCTCAGGGGCAGGCGGTGCAGCGTGCACTGCCCCGCCTGGGATTCGCCGGAATCGCCGATGTCCGTCAGGGGAAGCGCTTCGAGCTGGAGGTGGAGGGACCGGTCGACGACGCCGCCCTCGCCCGCATCCATGAGATGGCCGAAACCTTCCTTGCCAACACCGTGATCGAAGACTTCATCGTGAAGGTGGAGTCGTGACCGCACGCATCGGCGTCGTCACGTTCCCCGGAACGCTCGACGACCAGGACGCGCTGCGTGCCGCCCGCCTGGCGGGCGCCGAGCCCGTCTCGCTCTGGCACCGCGACAAGGACCTCAAGCAGGTCGACGCCGTGGTCCTGGCCGGTGGCTTCTCCTACGGCGACTACCTGCGGGCCGGAGCCATCTCCCGCTTCTCGCCGGTGATGGAGACCGTCATCGAGCAGGCGAAGGCGGGCATGCCCGTCCTCGGGATCTGCAACGGCTTCCAGATCCTCACCGAGGCCCATCTGCTGCCGGGCGCGATGCTGCGCAACAACCACCTCCACTTCATCTGCCGCGACCAGAAGCTGCGGGTGGAGAACGCGGAGACCGCCTGGACCTCGGACTACTCCGCGGGCCAGGAGATCGAGGTCCCGCTCAAGAACATGGACGGCCGGTACGTCGCCGACGAGCGCACGCTCGACGCGCTGGAGGCCGAGGGGCGGGTGGCCTTCCGCTACCTGGACGTGAACCCCAACGGCTCGCTGCGCGACATCGCGGGCATCACCAACGCCGCGGGCAACGTGGTCGGCCTCATGCCGCACCCCGAGCACGCCGTCGAGCCGCTGATCGGCACCGGCAAGACGGACGGCCTCGGTTTCTTCACCTCGATCCTCAAGAAGCTGGTCAACGCCTGATGAGCCTCGACACCGTCAAGCACGCGAGCGAGACGCCGGACAGCGAGCAGCCCTGGAAGGAGCTCGGCCTCAAGGAGGACGAGTACGCGCGCATCCGCGAGATCCTCGGCCGCCGTCCCACCGGCGCCGAGCTCGCCATGTACTCGGTCATGTGGTCCGAGCACTGCTCCTACAAGAGCAGCAAGGTCCACCTGAAGCAGTTCGGCGAGAAGACCCCCGAGAACGACGCCATGCTCGTCGGCATCGGCGAGAACGCGGGCGTCGTCGACGTCGGCCAGGGGTACGCGGTCACCTTCAAGGTGGAGTCGCACAACCACCCCTCGTACATCGAGCCCTACCAGGGCGCGGCCACCGGCGTGGGCGGCATCGTCCGCGACATCCTCGCCATGGGCGCCCGTCCGGTCGCGGTCGTCGACCCGCTGCGCTTCGGCGCGGCCGACCACCCCGACACCAAGCGCGTGCTGCCCGGTGTCGTCGCCGGCATCGGCGGCTACGGCAACTGCCTGGGCCTGCCCAACATCGGTGGCGAGGTCGTCTTCGACTCCTGCTACCAGGGCAACCCGCTCGTCAACGCCGGCTGCATCGGCGTGATGAAGCACGAGGACATCCACCTCGCCAAGGCCTCCGGCCCCGGCAACAAGGTCATCCTGTACGGCGCCCGCACGGGCGGCGACGGCATCGGCGGCGTCTCGGTCCTCGCGTCCGAGACCTTCGACGACACCAAGCCGACCAAGCGCCCCGCCGTCCAGGTCGGCGACCCGTTCCAGGAGAAGCTCCTCATCGAGTGCACCCTGGAGATCTTCGGGGAGAAGCTGGTCGCGGGCATCCAGGACCTCGGCGGCGCCGGGCTCTCCTGCGCCACGTCCGAGCTCGCCTCCGCCGGCTCCGGCGGCATGCACGTGGACCTCGAGAAGGTCCACCTGCGCGACGCCACGCTCTCGCCCGAGGAGATCCTCATGAGCGAGTCGCAGGAGCGCATGTGCGCGATCGTCGAGCCCGAGCACGTCGAGCGCTTCCTGGAGATCTGCGAGAAGTGGGACGTCATCGCCACCGTCATCGGTGAGGTGACCGACGGCGAGCGCCTGGAGATCTTCTGGCACGGCGAGCAGATCGTCGACGTGCCGCCGCGTTCGGTCGCCCACGAGGGCCCGACCTACCACCGGCCGTTCGCGCGCCCGGAGTGGCAGGACGCGCTCCAGGCCGACGACGCCGGCAAGCTGCCCCGGCCGCAGACCGGTGCCGAGCTGAAGGACCAGGTCCTGAAGCTGGTGTCGTCCCCGAACCAGGCCTCGAAGTCCTGGATCACGGACCAGTACGACCGGTTCGTGCAGGGCAACACGGTCCTGGCGCAGCCCGAGGACGCGGGCATGGTCCGGATCGACGAGGAGACCAACCTCGGCGTGGCCATGGCGACCGACGGCAACGGCCGGTACGCGAAGCTCGACCCGTACACGGGCGCGCAGCTCGCGCTGGCGGAGGCGTACCGCAACGTGGCGGCCTCCGGCGCCAAGCCGCTGGCCATCTCGGACTGCCTGAACTTCGGTTCGCCCGAGGACCCGGCCGTCATGTGGCAGTTCGCCGAGGCCACCCGTGGTCTCGCGGACGGCTGTCTGCAGCTGGGCACTCCGGTCACCGGCGGCAACGTGTCGCTGTACAACCAGACCGGCGAGGTCGCCATCCACCCGACGCCGGTCGTGGCCGTGCTCGGTGTGATCGACGACGTGAACCGCCGTACGCCGATCGCCTTCGCGGAAGAGGGCCAGCTCCTCTACCTGCTGGGCGACACGCGTGAGGAGTTCGGCGGCTCGGCCTGGTCCGAGGTGATCCACCGGCACCTCGGCGGCATGCCGCCGGCCGTGGACCTCGACCGGGAGAAGCTGCTCGGCGAGATCCTGATCTCGGCCTCCCGCGACGGCATGATCGACGCGGCGCACGACCTGTCCGACGGCGGTCTCGTCCAGGCGGTCGTCGAGTCCTGCCTGCGCGGCGGGAACGGCGCGCGGCTGGTGGTCCCCGAGGGCCTGGACGCCTTCACGTTCCTCTTCAGCGAGTCGGCCGGCCGTGCGGTCGTCGCCGTCCCGCGCAGCGAGGAGCTCCGCTTCACCGACATGTGCGGTGCGCGCGGTCTGCCGGCGGCCCGTATCGGTGTCGTCGACGGCGACGCGGTCGACGTGCAGGGCGAGTTCGCGCTCTCCCTCACGGAGCTGCGCGAGGCGCACGAGGCGACGATCCCGGCCCTGCTGGCCTGACGCCCCGGCCGTACGCGACAGCCCCCGCCCTTCCAGGGCGGGGGCTGGGTGCGTTCAGCCGGCCGTGCCCCAGAAGGCGTCGGACTGGGCGATGTCCTCGACGCACTCGTCGATGTCGGAGATCTTGCCGCCCATGACGGTGAAGACGAGCGCGCCCTTCATCTCGATGCCTCGGTCACCGCGTTCGGCGTAGAACTTGTTGGACGCCACGGCGTGGCCGCGTCCGTCGACGGTGATGGAGTCCAGCTCGACGCGCATCTTGCCGCCGGTGAGCTCGAACATCTTCCGGTACATGGCGAGGACGTTGTCCCGGCCCTTGTAGTGCCCGGATATCTGGCTCTCGCCGGGCGAGTGGTGCGTACAGTCCGCCGTCATCAGGGTGCCGACGGTCTCCATGTCTCCCTTGGTCCACGCGTCGAATCCCCGTCGGACCAAGGCTGCGTCAGGGTGCTCGGTCATGGCCGATCGGCCCCTCTCCGTACGGATGGGTGTGCTGCGGACGGGCCTCCCCTTCCAGTCTCCGACTACCCTCGCCCCCATGCCACCGGCCAAGAAGCGCAACCGCAGGTACGACTCCGCCAGGACCAGGGCCGCCGTGCTCGCGCAGTTCGCGCACGTCCGCACGGCGGTGGAGGCCCTCTCGCCCGAGCAGCTCGACGGGCCGACGCGGCTGGGGGAGTGGACGGTGAGGGATCTGGCGGCGCACGTCGCGTGGATGGTCGACTCGGTGCCGCTGCTCATGGAGGCTCCGGAGCGGGGGAGGGACCGGCTCGCGCTGCTCGACTGGCCGTCGGTGACGGCGGGGGGCGCCGGGCGGATAGACGAGCACACCCGCGGCATCGACGCCTCCGACCTGCCGGGGCTCTACGCGCGCGTGGCGGACGACTACGGGCGGGCGATGGCGGACGCCGACGACGAGCGGCTGCTGCCCGTGAGTTTCGGCGCCATGACCCTCGCGGACTTCGTCGTGACCCGGACCGTCGAACTGGTCGTGCACACCGACGACCTGAACGCGGCGACGGGCGCCGGCATCCCGTACGACCGCCAGGCCCTGGCCGCCTGTACGCGGCTGCTCGCCGACGCGCTCGCGGCGAAGGCGCCCGGCGGCGCGGTGGAGGTCCGGATCCCGCCGTACGCGGTGGTGCAGTGCGTGGAGGGCCCGCGGCACACCCGGGGCACCCCGCCCAACGTGGTCGAGACGGACCCGCTGACGTGGGTCAGGCTGGCGACGGGCCGCACCGGGTGGGCGGTGGAGCGGGACGCGGCGCGCGTGAGCGCGAGCGGCGAGCGGGCGGACCTCGGCGCGCTGCTGCCCGTGATGGGCTAGGCCGAGCCGGGGAGGGGGACGGCACCCCTCCGGAACCGTTCGGCGGGCCGTTCCGTCAGACCTGCATGCCGAAGCCACGCGCACTCGCCGTCCTGGTCCCTCTTCTGCTGCTCACCGCCTGCGGTACGGAAGGAGGGGCGGGCACCGGGTCCGGCGCGGACACCGTCTCCCCGGACGTGCCGGTCGCCGGCACGTACTGGACGGTGGACGCCGTCACGGTCGACGGCCGCAGGTCGGCCGCGCCCGACGGGGCGCGCCTCGACTTCGGGAAGGACGGCCGGGCCCGGGGGAACACTGGCTGCAACACGTTCGGCGCCGCGGTCGTCGTGCGGGGCGACGGGGTCACCGTCACGCCGCAGGAGGTCACCGAGATGGGGTGCGCCGCCGACCGGCAGCGTTTCGAGCAGGAGCTCCTGAAGGCCCTCGCGGGCCCGCTGCGGGCGACGACGAAGGGCGACGCCCTGCGGCTGGAGTCGTCGGACGGCCGCACGGGCCTGGAGCTGACGGCGGAGCCGCCCGCCGCCCTGCGCGGGACGACCTGGAAGATCGACGGGCTGGTCTCGGGGACGAGCACGTCCTCGCTGCCGGCGGGCGGCGAGGGCAAGGCGCGGCTGGTGCTGGGCGCGGACGGCCGCATGACCGGGAACCTGGGGTGCAACAACTTCTCGGCGAAGGCCCGTGCCGACGACCGGACGCTCACGGTCGAGGGCCCGGCGGCGACGACCCGGATGATGTGCACCGGTCCGCAGATGGAGCTGGAGACGAAGCTGTACGAGCTCCTCGACGGCCCGCTGAACTATCGGCTGAACCACCGAACGCTGACCCTCACCGACGCCTCGGGAGAGGGCCTCACGGCGACGGCGACCACCCCCTGAGGGTGTCGGGACTGCGAACTCCGTCACATCGCGGGGGCGCTCCGGGCCTGGTACGAGCGTCCGCTCGCCGAGGGTCCGGAGGCGGAATCCCTTCGCGCGCCTGCTTCGTAGGCCCCTCCAGACCAAAGATGATCATTTTGTGCGATCGCACGAGTGGGGAGGGTCCTGCTTTTCCTCAATTCGGACCAGTGGTCGAGCCCGTCTACACTCGGAAACGTGCCACGTGGTGACGGTCGACTCAATCACGACCTGCTTCCCGGCGAGAAGGGCCCCCAGGACGCTTGCGGCGTCTTCGGTGTCTGGGCTCCGGGTGAAGAGGTCGCAAAGCTCACGTACTTCGGGCTCTACGCCCTCCAGCATCGGGGCCAGGAATCCGCGGGTATCGCGGTCAGCAACGGCTCCCAGATCCTCGTCTTCAAGGACATGGGCCTCGTGTCCCAGGTCTTCGACGAGACCTCTCTCGGTTCCCTCCAAGGTCATATCGCGGTCGGTCACGCCCGCTACTCGACCACCGGGGCGTCCGTGTGGGAGAACGCGCAGCCGACGTTCAGGGCAACCGCCCACGGCTCCATCGCGCTCGGCCACAACGGAAACCTGGTGAACACGGCGCAGCTCGCCGAGATGGTCGCCGACCTTCCCAAGAAGGAAGGCCGCAGCACGCGTGTGGCGGCCACCAACGACACCGACCTCCTGACGGCGCTGCTCGCCGCGCAGGTCGACGAGGACGGCACGCCGCTCACCATCGAGCAGGCGGCCGCGAAGATCCTCCCCGACGTCCGGGGTGCCTTCTCCCTCGTCTTCATGGACGAGCACACGCTCTACGCGGCCCGTGACCCGCAGGGCATCCGCCCGCTGGTCCTCGGTCGCCTGGAGCGCGGCTGGGTGGTCGCGTCCGAGTCCGCCGCTCTCGACATCTGCGGTGCCAGCTACGTCCGCGAGGTCGAGCCGGGCGAGATGATCGCGATCGACGAGAACGGCATCCGCACCTCGCGATTCGCGGAAGCGAAGCCGAAGGGCTGTGTCTTCGAGTACGTGTACCTGGCCCGCCCGGACACGGACATCGCCGGCCGGAACGTCTACCTCTCCCGGGTGGAGATGGGCCGCCGGCTCGCCAAGGAGTCGCCGGTCGAGGCGGACCTGGTGATAGCGACTCCGGAGTCCGGCACCCCGGCCGCCATCGGCTACGCCGAGGCCTCGGGGATCCCCTTCGGCGCCGGTCTGGTGAAGAACGCCTACGTCGGGCGCACCTTCATCCAGCCCTCGCAGACCATCCGACAGCTCGGCATCCGGCTGAAGCTGAACCCCCTCAAGGACGTCATCAAGGGCAAGCGCCTGGTGGTCGTCGACGACTCGATCGTCCGCGGCAACACCCAGCGCGCCCTGGTCAAGATGCTCCGCGAGGCCGGCGCGGCCGAGATCCACATCCGGATCTCCTCGCCGCCGGTGAAGTGGCCGTGCTTCTTCGGCATCGACTTCGCGACCCGCGCGGAGCTGATCGCCAACGGCATGTCGATCGAGGAGATCGGCAAGTCGCTGGGCGCGGACTCGCTCTCGTACATCTCCATCGACGGGATGATCGAGGCGACGACCATCCAGAAGCCCAACCTCTGCCGTGCCTGCTTCGACGGCGAGTACCCCATGGAGCTTCCGGACCCCGAGCTGCTGGGCAAGCAGCTGCTGGAGACCGAGCTGGCCGCCGGCCCGGCCGCCACGGCGGCCTCCGACGCCCTGCGTCGCCCGTAAGACCCCGCTGCAGCCGCCGTGCGAGCAGTCACGACACGAAAGTTCTGAACCCATGTCTCAGACCCCCAGTGCCGCAGGCGGCGCCAGCTACGCGTCCGCGGGCGTCGACATCGAGGCGGGCGACCGCGCCGTCGAGCTGATGAAGGAGTGGGTGAAGAAGACGCAGCGCCCCGAGGTCCTCGGCGGCCTCGGCGGTTTCGCCGGCCTCTTCGACGCCTCCGCCCTCAAGCGGTACGAGCGCCCGCTGCTCGCCTCGGCGACCGACGGCGTCGGCACCAAGGTCGACATCGCCCGCCAGATGGGCGTGTACGACACGATCGGCCACGACCTGGTCGCGATGGTCATGGACGACATCGTCGTCTGCGGCGCCGAGCCGCTCTTCATGACCGACTACATCTGCGTCGGCAAGGTCCACCCGGAGCGGGTCGCCGCCATCGTCAAGGGCATCGCCGAGGGCTGTGTCCTGGCGGGCTGCGCCCTCGTCGGCGGCGAGACGGCGGAGCACCCGGGCCTCCTCGGCCCGGACGACTTCGACGTGGCCGGCGCCGGCACGGGCGTCGTGGAGTACGACCGGCTGCTCGGCGCGGACCGCATCCGTTCGGGTGACGCGGTCATCGCCATGGCCTCGTCCGGTCTTCACTCCAACGGGTACTCGCTCGTCCGGCACGTGGTCTTCGACCGCGCCGGCATGACCCTCGACCAGCAGGTCGAGGAGCTCGGCCGGACGCTCGGCGAGGAGCTCCTGGAGCCGACGAAGATCTACTCCCTGGACTGCCTGGCCCTCACCCGGACCACGGACGTCCACGCGTACAGCCACATCACGGGCGGCGGTCTCGCCGCCAACCTGGCCCGGGTCATCCCGGACGGCCTGCACGCCACGGTCGACCGTTCGACCTGGACCCCGGGCGCGATCTTCGACCTGGTCGGCAAGGCCGGCCAGGTGGAGCGCCTGGAGCTGGAGAAGACGCTGAACATGGGCGTCGGCATGATGGCGGTCGTCCCGGCGGAGTCCGTGGACGCGGCCCTGACGACGCTGGCCGACCGCGGGGTCGAGTCCTGGGTCGCGGGCGAGATCACCGGGCGCGGGGCGCACACGACGGGCGCCGAGCTGGTCGGGGACTACGCCCGGTAGACCGCGGAGGGCACGACGTGACGGGGCGCTCCTGAGGGGCGCCCCGTTCGCGTGGCGCGGGGCCTCCGGCGCGTCGCGCCGGGTGCGGACAGCACGGAAACCCGGCCGGGGATCGCCCGGACCGGGTTTCGGTGATTCAGAAGGTCAAGCGCGACGCGGCGACGCAGCAGGACCGGACTCGTCGTCCTCGTCCTCGTCGTCCGTGTTGTAGAGATCCGCGTACTGGGCGTACGGGTCGTCTTCCTCGTCGTCGTCCTCGAACGGCTCGCCATTCGGCGGCTGGCTCGAAGTCGATGCGCCCAGCTCATTGGCCAGACGCGTCAGGTCCGTCCCGCCGCTGCTGTACTTCAGCTGGCGGGCGACCTTGGTCTGCTTGGCCTTTGCCCGGCCGCGCCCCATGGCTCGACCCCCTCGGTGACGGGGCTCGGTGGCCCCAGAGTCTTGACACGCGTTCATGATTCGGAACGGACTCTCGACAGAGAGACCGGTCCGTAGGGCTTCAACGGTACCTGTTTCCGCGGGTCTACGGTACGCCGCGCGCATCACATACCCCGGTACAGAACCATCGAGGTGCCCTTTCCTCGCTGGTCAGTCGCGATTTTAACCTCTTCTGGCGGGCCGACCCGCCGAGGGGAGTGAGTGAAGTCTCCCCGACGACGGGCCGGCCCCGGGCGCGGCGCCGTCCCGGCACCGCCCCGACTCAGCGGCGCCGGGCCTCCGCCATCCGCTGCTCGGCGATCCGGTCGGACGCCGCGGCCGGCGGAATGCCGTCGGCCTTCGCACGTGCGAAGATCTCCAGGGTGGTGTCGAAGATCTTCGTGGCCTTCGCCTTGCAGCGGTCGAAGTCGAAGCCGTGCAGCTCGTCGGCGACCTGGATCACGCCGCCCGCGTTGACCACGTAGTCGGGCGCGTAGAGGATCCCGCGCTCGACGAGGTCCTTCTCGATGCCGGGGTGGGCCAGCTGGTTGTTGGCCGCGCCACAGACGACGGCGGCGGTGAGGAAGGGTACGGTGTCGCCGTTGAGGGCGCCGCCCAGCGCGCAGGGCGCGTAGATGTCGAGGCCCTCGACGCGGATCAGCTCGTCGGTGTCGGCGACCACGGCGACCTGCGGGTGCTTGTCGGTGATCCGGCGCACCGACTCCTCGCGCACATCGGTGATCACGACCTCGGCACCGTCCTCCAGGAGGTGCTCGACGAGGTAGTGGCCGACCTTGCCGACGCCGGCGACGCCGACCTTGCGGCCGCGCAGCGTCGGGTCGCCCCACAGGGTCTGGGCGGAGGCGCGCATGCCCTGGAAGACGCCGTAGGCGGTGAGGACGGAGGAGTCGCCGGCGCCGCCGTTCTCGGGGGAGCGGCCGGTGGTCCACCGGTTCTCGCGGGCGACGACGTCCATGTCGGCGACGTAGGTGCCGACGTCGCAGGCCGTGACGTACCGGCCGGCGAGGGAGGCCACCATGCGCCCGTAGGCGAGCAGCAGCTCCTCGGTCTTGATCTTCTCCGGGTCGCCGATGATGACGGCCTTGCCGCCGCCGTGGTCGAGACCGGCCATGGCGTTCTTGTACGACATGCCGCGGGAGAGGTTGAGCGCGTCGGCGATCGCCTCGGCCTCGGTGGCGTACGGGTAGAAGCGGGTGCCGCCGAGGGCGGGGCCCAGGGCGGTGGAGTGGAGGGCGATGACGGCCTTGAGGCCGGATGCGCGGTCCTGACAGAGGACGACTTGCTCGTGGCCACCCTGCTCCGAGTGGAACAGTGTGTTCAGTACGTCGACAGGAACGCCGGTCACATCGGTCACGGTGGTGACTCCCAAGTACGAAGCGGCGGTTTCGGGCCTCCCTGCGGGTGGGGGAGGACCAGTTCGGCACGAGAGTAAGTCCTACCTGGGCGTAGATCGGCCGCAGTGCTCAGGATCACCCCCTCCCGGAGTACCTCCGTGGAAGGATTCGCGACATGTCGGTCGCCCCCACGGTCCCCGTTCCCTACGCGTCCTATCTGCGGGTCTACGAGCCGCTGGCCGCGTTCCCCGAGCCGGAGCGGACCCACTGGGCCCGGTACGCCCGCCGCCCGCGCACCCCCGGGGCCCAGGAGGAGCTGCGGCGGTCGCTGGCCGACCTGCTGCCGACGCCTCCGGTGCCCGTGCCGGTGCACGAGAGCGGGGAGGCGTTCGTCGCCCATCTGGACGGCGTGGTCGTGGTCTGCCCGTGGCGGACCCGGCTGCGGGGCTGGCTGGCGCTGCGGGAGCTGGTGGCGGAGGGGTATCCGGCGGCGGTGCTCGACGCGATGCTGCCGCCGGTGGTGCAGGCGCAGGCGGTGAGCGACCACGAGCGGTGGCTGGAGCGGCACCCGGACGCGCGGCCGTGGATCCGGACGGGGCTGTGGCACGTGCCGCTGCGCTGGTTCGCCCTCTTCGGCGACGAGGACCGGCAGTACGAGCCGGGGGACGCGGCGGCGGGCCGGGAGCCGGTGCTGCGGTACCGGACGACGATGGCGCAGGCGCGGCGGCGGCTGGCGCGGGCGTTGCGGGCTCTGCGGGAGTCGGTGGACGAGGGGCCCATGACGGAGGGTCTGATCGACGTGGGGCGCTGGCTGGAGGAGTTCCACCCGCGGTCGCTGGTGGAGCTGGACTTCGGCGGTCTGGTGCACCTGGTCGGCGAGGAGTGGCTGGCGGGGGACCGGTCGGCCGCGCAGTTGGCGGAGGGGCTCGCGGCGCTGAAGGCGGGCGACGGCGAGGCGGCGGGCGAGGCGTACGGGCGGCTCGCCGAGCGCTGGCGGGCCGTCAGGGACCTGCGGTTCGCGAACTGACATCAGTCGGGCATCTTCGTCAGGTCGGTATCGACAAGACATGTCCGGCCGGTGTAAATGATCTTCAACACTTCCGGACGGGGTGACTCCGTTGGCATGTGCCGGCGGCCGGGTCCTTCGGCACGTGTGGCGTGAGGACGTTGGTCCCGATCCGGGCCTTTGGCTCAAGCGTGACGGACAGCACTAACCGCACCCTTGCGTCGATCACCCTCCCTCGTGCCAAAATAGGACAAGGAGTCCGGGGAGGGTTCCTTCCGCCCAAGTATGGGCGGAACGCTCAGCATTGCACTCTATGGGGGGTCTGAGGACTCCTGATCGCTCTGTGACTGATCGTCACAGTGGCGTGACTGTCCGTTATGGCATGGTCCATCGACTTCCGCCGCTGATGAACACCTGCGAGGGCAATTCCATCGGTTTGGCCGACGTGGCTGGACGGATGGTGTAGTTGTAGTGCCGAGGACAAGCCGTTCGTCCTATAACCGACTCGGCCCGCTTCTGCCATTTCGGGCAACGCGGGTCAAGGTGCAGAATTTAGAGGAAAGAACCGAGATGGTTCGGTTCTCCCGAGGAGGCCGCTCATGACCGCTCGCACCCCTGATGCCGAGCCGCTGCTGACCCCTGCCGAGGTTGCCACGATGTTCCGTGTCGACCCGAAGACGGTGACCCGTTGGGCGAAGGCGGGCAAGCTCACGTCCATCCGCACCCTGGGTGGACACCGCCGTTACCGCGAGGCCGAGGTTCGCGCACTGCTGGCGGGCATTCCGCAGCAGCGCAGCGAGGCCTGAGGCTCGCTCGACACCCCGCAGCACCCCGTAACACCGGGCACTGCCGGATCCCCCTATCCGGTCGCCCACCCCTAGTACTGCCGACGGGCTCCTGCCCCAACAGGGTCTCCGTCAACGATCGCGCTGGACTCCGCCGGGTCCGGCGCGATCTTTTTTGTGGCCGGCGCCACTCGTCGCCGGGTGGTGCAATTGCACATATTAAATCGGGCTGGTGTAGGGAGGGTGTAAGTGAAGCGGTTTCTGAAACTCTTTCAGTGACACCCGTCACACTGGTGAAGTCTTGCCAAAGAACAGCCTGCCACCTCCCGGATCGGGTCCAACCCGCCGTAGGTCATGGGTCGGTGGGACTTTCGTCCCCCGTCGCCGCCGGCCGGGAACCCCGGGCCGTAGGGCCGCGCAGAGCCCCTCGGGGCCCGGGCCGAGCCCCCCGAGCCATCTCCGCCGGACGGGGCCGCCAGAAGGCCGCACAGGCCCGGCGGTGGCGGGCGGCGGTCCCCGGGATCGGCGCCCCGGTCCCAGGGCGCGGGGTACGGGTCGCGGGGCGAAAGGCAAAGGCGCGGGGCGAAGGGTGCGGGCCCTGCACGCGGGGCACCGGGCTCCTGGCCCGGAACACGACGAAGGCCCGCATCGTGTGATGCGGGCCTTCGTGAAAGCGATCCTGACGGGACTTGAACCCGCGACCTCCACCTTGACAGGGTGGCGAGCTAACCAACTGCTCCACAGGACCTTGCTCGCAGCCCCTGTTCGGCGGCTGCGAAGATGACTGTACAGCAGGTCAGCGGTCCGGTCGAACTCACCGCCGGAGGCGGCCCGCGTCAGGGCGCCGCCGCGTCGATGGCCTTCACGATCCGCTTGTCGGAGACGGGGTACGCCGTCCCCAGCGCGTGGGCGAAGTAGCTCACCCGCAGCTCCTCGATCATCCAGCGGATGTCGGTGACCTCCACCGGCACCGGCCGGCCCTTCGGGAGCTGTTCGAGCAGCCAGGCGTACTCGTCCTGCATCTCCCGGACCTTCTCCATCCTGGTGGTGTCGCGCTGGACGCCGGTCGGCATCTGCTGGAGCCGCCGGTCCACCGCCACCAGATAGCGCATCAGGTCGGGGAGCCGCTTCAGGCCCGTCCGGGTGACGAATCCGGCCGGCATCAGCCAGGCCAGCTGCGCCCGCACGTCGGAGAGGTTGTCGAGCAGGGCCAGGCTGTTCGTCGACTTCAGCCGCCGCTCGCACGCCTGCCACGCCGCCAGGATCTGCTGGACCTGCCCCACCGTCCGCACGGTCGTGTCGACGAGGTCCGCGCGGACCTTGTCGTACAGCTTCCGGAAGGACTCCTCGTCCCACGCGGGGCCGCCGTGGTCCGCGATCAGCTTGTCGGCGGCGGCGGTGGCGCAGTCGTCGAAGAGGGCCTGGATCGAGCCGTGCGGGTTCGAGGACAGGGCCAGCTTCTGCTGGTTGGTGAGCTTGTCCGAGGCGAACTTCGCCGGGTTCACCGGGATGTTCAGCATGATCAGCTTCCGGGTGCCCCGCCACATGGCCTGCGCCTGCTCGGCCTCCGTGTCGAAGAGCCGGACGGCGACGGTCGCGCCCTCGTCCACGAGCGCCGGGTACGCCTTGACCGGCTGGCCGGCCCGCCGGGCCTCGAAGACCTTCGTGAGGCTGCCGATCGTCCAGTCCGTGAGCCCCGTGCGCTCCAGGGAGGGCCCGGAGCCGTCCGGGCCGCCCGTGGCCGCAGCGGCGGCCTGGGAGAGGGCCTTGCGCGCCTTGGGGCGCAGCTGCTGCCGCAGGGTCTCCAGGTCCTTGTCCTCGGCGAGCTTGCGGCGCCGCTCGTCGACGATCCGGAAGGTGACCTTGAGGTGCTCGGGGACCTTCGCCCAGTCGAAGTCCTCGGGCGTGACGGGGACGCCGACCATCCGCTGGAGCTCGCGGGCGAGCGCCCCGGTCAGCGGCTCCTGCACGGGGACGACCGCGTCCAGGAAGCGGCCCGCGAAGTTCGGCGCGGGCACGTAGTGGCGGCGGATCGGCTTGGGCAGCGAGCGGATCAGCTCGGTGACGACCTCGGCGCGCAGGCCCGGGATCTGCCATTCGAAGCCGTCGTCCGTCACCTGGTTGAGCACCTGGAGCGGGACGTGGACGGTCACGCCGTCCGCGTCCGCGCCCGGCTCGAACTGGTAGGTCACCCGGAACTTCAGCGGGCCCTGGCGCCAGGAGTCGGGGTAGTCGTCCTTGGTGACCGCCCCCGCCTTCTCGTTGATGAGCATCTCGCGCTCGAAGTCGAGGAACTCGGGCTCCTCGTGGCGCTTGTGCTTCCACCAGGAGTCGAAGTGGGCTCCGGACACGACGTGTTCCGGGACGCGCTTGTCGTAGAAGTCGAAGAGCGTCTCGTCGTCGACGAGGATGTCCCGGCGCCGGGCGCGGTGCTCCAGCTCCTCGACCTCGGTGAGGAGTCTGCGGTTGTCGGCGAAGAACTTGTGGTGGGTCCGCCAGTCGCCCTCGACCAGCGCGTTCCGGATGAAGAGGTCCCGGGAGACCTCCGGGTCGATCCGGCCGTAGTTGACCTTGCGGTCGGCGACGATCGGGACGCCGTACAGCGTGACCTTCTCGAAGGCCATGACGGCCGCCTGGTCCTTCTCCCAGTGCGGCTCGCTGTACGTCTTCTTGACCAGGTGCTGGGCGAGCGGCTCGATCCACTCGGGCTCGATCCGGGCGTTGACCCGGGCCCAGAGGCGCGAGGTCTCCACCAGCTCCGCGGA
Source organism: Streptomyces sp. NPDC104202 (assembly GCF_055584185.1). NCBI lineage: Bacteria > Bacillati > Actinomycetota > Actinomycetes > Kitasatosporales > Streptomycetaceae > Streptomyces > Streptomyces sp. NPDC104202. The sequence goes on from NZ_JBVJMN010000014.1 coordinate 93,367, forward strand.
CATGACGAAGCGCGGGGGCTTCTTGAAGAGCGCGGAGCCGGGGAAGATCGCGAACTTGGCGTTCCGCGCGCCCAGGTACTCGCCCCGGCCGCCGTCGCGGCGGGCGCCGTCCTTCGCCCCGTCCTTGGCGTCCTTGACGTCCTTCAGGCCGATGTGGCTGAGCAGGCCGGCGAGGAGCGAGACGTGCACGGACTGCTCGGGCGCGTCCTCCTCGTTGAGGTGGATGCCCATCTGCTTGGCGACCGTGCGCAGCTGGGCGTAGATGTCCTGCCACTCGCGGATGCGGAGGAAGTTCAGGTACTCCTGCTTGCACATCCGGCGGAAGGAGCTGGAACCGCGCTCCTTCTGCTGCTCGCGGACGTACCGCCACAGGTTGAGGAAGGCGAGGAAGTCGCTCGTCTCGTCCTTGAAGCGGGCGTGCTGCTGGTCGGCCTGGGCCTGCTTCTCGGAGGGCCGCTCGCGCGGGTCCTGGATGGAGAGCGCCGCCGCGATGACCATGACCTCGCGGACGCAGCCGTTCTTGTCGGCCTCCAGGACCATCCGGGCCAGGCGGGGGTCGACGGGCAGCTGGGAGAGCTTGCGGCCCTGCGGGGTGAGGCGCTTCTTCGGGTCCTTCTCCGCCGGGTCGATCGCGCCGAGCTCCTGGAGGAGCTGGACGCCGTCGCGGATGTTGCGGTGGTCCGGCGGGTCGATGAAGGGGAACTTCTCGATGTCGCCGAGGCCGGCGGCGGTCATCTGGAGGATGACGGAGGCCAGGTTCGTCCGGAGGATCTCGGCGTCGGTGAACTCCGGGCGGGTGAGGAAGTCGTCCTCGGAGTACAGGCGGATGCAGATGCCGTCGGAGGTACGGCCGCAGCGGCCCTTGCGCTGGTTGGCGCTGGCCTGGCTGACCGGCTCGATCGGCAGGCGCTGGACCTTGGTGCGGTGCGAGTAGCGGGAGATGCGGGCGGTGCCCGGATCGATCACGTACTTGATGCCGGGGACGGTCAGGGAGGTCTCGGCGACGTTGGTCGCGAGGACGATCCGGCGGCCGGAGTGGGCCTGGAAGACGCGGTGCTGCTCGGCGTGGGAGAGGCGGGCGTAGAGCGGGAGGACCTCGGTGTTCCGCAGCTGCCGTTTGAGGAGGGCGTCGGCGGTGTCGCGGATCTCGCGCTCGCCGGAGAGGAAGACCAGGACGTCGCCGGGGCCCTCGGACCGGAGCTCGTCGACGGCGTCGCAGATGGCGGTGATCTGGTCCCGGTCGGACTCCTCGGAGTCCTCTTCCAGGAGGGGCCGGTAGCGGACCTCGACCGGGTACGTGCGCCCGCTGACCTCGACGATCGGGGCGTCGCCGAAGTGGCGGGAGAAGCGCTCCGGGTCGATGGTCGCGGAGGTGATCACGACCTTGAGGTCGGGGCGCTTGGGCAGCAGCTGGGCCAGGTAGCCGAGCAGGAAGTCGATGTTGAGGGACCGCTCGTGGGCCTCGTCGATGATGATCGTGTCGTAGGCGCGCAGCTCGCGGTCCGTCTGGATCTCGGCGAGCAGGATGCCGTCGGTCATCAGCTTCACGAAGGTCGCGTCGGGGTTCACCTGGTCGGTGAAGCGGACCTTCCAGCCGACGGCCTCGCCCAGCGGGGTCCGCAGCTCCTCGGCGACCCGGTCGGCGACCGTGCGGGCGGCGATCCGGCGGGGCTGGGTGTGCCCGATCATGCCCCGGACGCCCCGGCCGAGCTCCAGACAGATCTTGGGGATCTGGGTGGTCTTCCCGGAGCCCGTCTCACCGGCGACGATCACGACCTGGTGGTCGCGTATCGCCTCCAGGATCTCGTCCTTCTTCTGCGAGACGGGGAGCTGTTCGGGGTACGTGACCGCGGGCACGCGGGAGGCGCGCCCGTCGACGCGCTCCTTGGCCTTGGCCGCCTCGGCGGCGATCTCGTCCAGGACGGCCGCGCGGGCCTCGGGCTTGCGGATGCGGCGGGCGCCTTCGAGACGGCGGCCGAGCCGGTGGGAGTCCCGCAGCGAGACCTCGGCCAGGACGGACTGGAGGGCGGCGAAGGAAGTAGACATACGGGATCCAGGATCGCACCTGCGGCCGAGAAGCGGCGAACCGATTTACGACCGTCCACCGGGTCGCCGCCGTTCCGTGACCGTCCGTTCCCGGCCGTGTCGGGTTCACCTCCTTCCCTCCCGTTCTGGCGGCGTATCTATCGTTCTCGCATGTCCAACCCCACCTCCAGGCCCACGTCCACCTCCCCGTCCAAGGCCAGGCCGGTCCTGATCGTCGCCGGCGTGGCGGCGGCCGCCGTGCTGCTCGGCGTCGTCTCCTACACCGCGACCAAGCCCTCGTCCCCCGGTGCCGGCGGTTCGTCCGCGGTCGCCGAGGTCTCCGCCGACCCGGCGGCCGGCGTCCATCCCGAGCTGGAGGCGTACGCCCGCCGCGACGCCGCCGACGGGCTGGCCATGGGCCGGGCCGACGCCCCCGTCGTGCTCATCGAGTACGCCGACTTCAAGTGCGGCTACTGCGGGCAGTTCGCCCGGGAGACCGAGCCCGCGCTGGTGCGCCGGTACGTCGCGGACGGCACCCTGCGCATCGAGTGGCGGAACTTCCCGATCTTCGGCGAGGAGTCGGAGGCCGTGGCCCGCGCCTCCTGGGCGGCCGGGCAGCAGGGCAGGTTCTGGGAGTTCCACCGGGCCGCGTACGCCGAGGGAGCCAAGGAGAAGGGCTTCGGCCGGGAACGGCTCGCCGCCCTCGCGAAGGAGGCGGGCGTCCCCGACGCGGCCCGGTTCGCGAAGGACTCCGAGGGGACGGCGGCCCGCGCGGCGGTCCGCGCGGACCAGGAGCAGGGCTACGCGCTGGGTGCCACGTCCACCCCGTCGTTCCTGGTCAACGGCCGGCCGATCGCCGGCGCCCAGCCGCTGGAGACCTTCACGGAGGCGATCGAGGCGGCGGCGAAGAGCGCCGCGGCGAAGGGCAGGCCGTGACCGCGGGCATCGGCTACTTCGCCGCCTTCCTCGGGGGTCTGCTCGCCCTCCTGAGCCCGTGCAGCGCCCTGCTGCTCCCGGCCTTCTTCGCGTACTCGATCGACACGCGCGCGAAGCTGGTCGCCAGGACCGGCATCCTCTACACGGGCCTGGCGACGACGCTCGTGCCGCTGGGCGCGGCCGGTTCCCTCGCGGGACGATTCTTCTACGGCCACCGGGACCTGCTCGTCACGGCGGGCGGCTGGCTGATCATCGCGCTGGGCGTCCTCCAGGTCCTCGGCCGGGGCTTCGCCCCCCGCCGGGCCGTCGAGGCGAGCGCCCGCATCCGGCCGACGTCGGCGCTCTCGGTGTACGCGCTGGGTCTGGTCTACGGCCTCGCGGGCTTCTGCGCGGGCCCGATCCTGGGGAGCGTCCTCACGGTGGCGGCGCTGAGCGGCAGCCCGGCGTACGGCGGACTGCTCCTCGCGGTGTACGCGCTGGGCATGGCGGTCCCGCTGTTCGTCCTCGCGCTGCTCTGGGAGCGGTACGACCTGGGCCGGCGGCGCTGGCTGCGGGGCCGTCCGCTCCGGCTCGGGCGCTTCGAGGCCCCTTCCACGTCGCTGGTCTCGGGGCTGTTCTTCGTGGCCCTCGGCACGCTGTTCCTCGTCTTCGACGGGACGACCGCGCTCCCGGGGCTGCTGTCGGTGGACGCGTCGTTCGCGGTGGAGGAGCGGGTGGCGGCCCTGGGCCGTTCGGTCCCGGACGGGGTGCTGCTCGGGGCGGTCGTGGCGGCGGTGGCCGTCGTCCTCGTGCTGCGGGGCCGTCGTGGCGGCGCCCGGACGAGGGAGCGCGAGGAGACGTGACGCGGCGGGGGAGGGGCGCGGCCCTTCCCCCGTACGGCCGTTCGGGGGAACGACGAAGGCCCCGTTCTCTCGAACGGGGCCTTCTCCTTGTGGCTGGGGCCGGGGTCGAACCGGCGACCTATCGCTTTTCAGGCGATCGCTCGTACCAACTGAGCTACCCAGCCACGAGGTCATTTCTGACCTCAGCGATCCTGACGGGACTTGAACCCGCGACCTCCACCTTGACAGGGTGGCGAGCTAACCAACTGCTCCACAGGACCTTGCTATGTGCGAGCACTAGTCTCGCACACGGTAATGCGTACCCCCAACGGGATTCGAACCCGTGCTACCGCCTTGAAAGGGCGGCGTCCTGGGCCACTAGACGATGAGGGCTAAGGGCCCACCTGCGCGCTTCTCAGCGCGTCGGGGACGTCTGAAGCATATGGGATGGCGGCCGCTATCGCCAAAACGGTTTCCCGGCGGGGGAGAATGGGCCCGTGCTGGAGATGACGCGCGAGGAGTTCGAGGAGCTTGTCGCCGAGGCCCTGGACCGGATTCCGCCGGAGCTGACGCGGCTGATGGACAACGTCGCCGTGTTCGTGGAGGACGAGCCCGCCCCGGACGACCCGGAGCTCCTCGGCCTCTACGAGGGGACGCCGCTGACCGAGCGCGGCGAGTGGTACGCCGGGGTGCTGCCCGACCGGATCACGATCTACCGGGGGCCGACGCTGCGCATGTGCGCGACGCGCGAGGACGTGGTCGCGGAGACCGAGATCACCGTGGTCCACGAGATCGCCCACCACTTCGGCATCGACGACGAGCGGCTGCACGCGCTGGGCTACGGCTGAGCCTCGGCGGGCTCCGGGCGTGTCCCATGTGGCGCAAAGGGAGTTGGGCAGGGTGACGCGTTCCGATTCCTGCCTGCTGTGTCCTGGAGGTGCCCCCGTGCGCCAATTGCCCACCCCGGTGAGATGGGCCGCCACCGCGCTGGCCGTCGCCGCCTGCGCCGGTCTGAGCGGCTGTATGAGTGTCAGCGACGAGGGGGCGAAGCCGACGCCCGGCGCGTCCGGGGGGAAGCAGGGCGCGGCCGCCGAGTCGGACGGCGGCGGAGGCGGGTCCGCCGGGGGCGGCGGCTCCTGGAACGGCCGGCCCGACCGGGGCGGCCCGCAGGCCGCCGGAGCCGGTACGGAGTCCCCGGTGCCGAGCGGCTCGCCCTCGGGCACGGCCGAGCCCTCCGCCGGCGCGGTGCTGCCGGTCGAGGGCCCGGGCGGTCCCGGCGGGACGCAGAAGCCGCAGCCGACGGGCGGCCAGCAGGGCCCCGGCGGCGGGTCCGGCGGGGCCGGGAGCGGCGCCGGCGGTGGATCCGGGACTCCGGGAGGCGGCGGGTCCACGCCGACGCCCACGCCGGAGCCGACCCCGGAGCCGACGGCCGAGCCGACCCCGACGCCGGAGCCGACCCCCGAGCCGACCTCCAACCCCACCGATCCGCCGACGTCCGGCACCGACACCCAGCTGGGTGCGATGCGGTCGGCGGACGGGTCCGGGGCCCCCACGGAGCCGGTGGCGTCTCCGCAGGTCGGACCGGTGTGACGGAGTCCGATTTGCCATAGGTGGGGGAGGGTGCGTATGGTGGTAGATCGTTTGATCCCCTTGCCCGGCGCCGACACAGAAGAGCGCCGCGTGGCGCGTACTCTCCCTAGCCGTGGCTGACCGCATTGAGGCGGTCGTTTGCGAAATCACGGAGTTGACGGGCGCGTGCCGAGACTCCGGAAGGTTTCGCATTTCGCATGTCCATTTTCAGTTCTGACCACGCCGTCATGCCCGAGAACGACGAGATCGTCGAGGCCGTCGTGGCCTCCGAGACCGCCGAGATCGTGGAGATCCTCGACGTCGACGCCGACACGGACGTCATCGAGGCCGACGACATCGACGCCGGCTCCGAGGAGCCCGCCGAGCCCACGATCACCTTCGGCGACCTCGGTCTGCCCGAGGGCGTCGTCCGCAAGCTCGCGCAGAACGGCGTCACCACCCCCTTCCCGATCCAGGCCGCGACCATCCCGGACGCCCTGGCCGGCAAGGACATCCTGGGCCGCGGCCGCACCGGCTCCGGCAAGACCCTCTCCTTCGGTCTGCCGCTGCTCGCCACCCTGGCCGGCGGCCACACCGACAAGAAGAAGCCCCGCGGCGTCATCCTCACCCCGACCCGTGAGCTCGCGATGCAGGTCGCGGACGCCCTCCAGCCCTACGGCGACGTGCTCGGCCTCAAGATGAAGGTCGTCTGCGGCGGTACCTCCATGGGCAACCAGATCTACGCCCTGGAGCGCGGCGTCGACATCCTCGTCGCCACCCCGGGCCGTCTGCGCGACATCATCAACCGCGGCGCCTGCTCCCTCGAGAACGTCCAGATCGCCGTCCTCGACGAGGCCGACCAGATGGCCGACCTGGGCTTCCTGCCCGAGGTCACCGAGCTGCTCGACCAGGTCCCGGTCGGCGGCCAGCGCCTCCTCTTCTCCGCCACCCTGGAGAACGAGATCGACAGCCTGGTCAAGCGCTACCTGGTGGACCCGATCACGCACGAGGTCGACCCGTCCGCCGGTGCCGTCACCACCATGACCCACCACGTCCTCGTCGTGAAGCCGAAGGACAAGGCCCCGGTCACCGCGGCGATCGCCGCCCGCAAGGGCCGCACGATCATCTTCGTCCGCACCCAGCTGGGCGCCGACCGCATCGCCGAGCAGCTCCGCGAGGCCGGCGTGAAGGCCGACGCCCTCCACGGCGGCATGACCCAGGGCGCCCGTACGCGCACCCTGGCCGACTTCAAGGACGGCTACGTCAACGCGCTCGTCGCGACCGACGTCGCCGCCCGTGGCATCCACGTCGACGGCATCGACCTGGTCCTGAACGTGGACCCGGCCGGCGACCACAAGGACTACCTGCACCGCTCGGGCCGCACCGCCCGCGCCGGCCGCTCCGGTGTCGTGGTCTCCCTGGCCCTCCCGCACCAGCGCCGCCAGATCTTCCGCCTGATGGAGGACGCGGGCGTCGACGCCACGCGCCACATCGTCGGCGGCGCCGGCGCGTTCGACCCCGAGGTCGCCGAGATCACCGGCGCCCGTTCGCTGACCGAGGTCCAGGCCGACTCCGCGAACAACTCGGCCAAGCAGGCCGAGCGCGAGGTCGTCGACCTGACCAAGCAGCTGGAGCGCCTCCAGCGCCGCGCCGTCGAGCTCCGCGAGGAGGCCGACCGCCTGGTGGCCCGCGCCGCCCGCGAGCGCGGCGAGGACCCCGAGGCCGCCGTGGCCGAGGTGACGGAGGCCGCCGAGGCCGAGGTCGCCGCCGCCGTGGTCGAGGCCGAGCGCGCCGCCCGCGTCGAGGAGCAGCGCCGCGAGGAGCGTCCGGCCCGCGACGAGCGGGGCAACTACGAGCGCCGCGACCGCGGTGGCGACCGTGGCGGCTTCCGCCGTGACGACCGTCCCTCGGGCGGTTTCAACCGTGACGACCGCGGTGGCGACCGTGGCGGCTTCCGCCGCGACGACCGTCCGTCCGGCGGCTTCCGCCGTGACAACGACCGTCCGTCCGGTGGCTTCCGTCGCGACGACCGTCCCTCGGGCGGTTTCAACCGTGACGACCGCGGTGGCGACCGTGGCGGCTTCCGCCGTGACGACCGTCCCTCGGGCGGTTTCAACCGTGACGACCGTGGCGGCCGTTCCTTCGAGCGTCGCGACAACGACCGTCCGTCCGGCGGCTTCCGCCGTGACAACGACCGTCCGTCCGGTGGCTTCCGTCGCGACGACCGTCCCTCCGGTGGCTTCAACCGTGACGACCGCGGTGGCGACCGTGGCGGCTTCCGCCGTGACGACCGTCCCTCGGGCGGTTTCAACCGTGACGACCGTGGCGGCCGTTCC